>NZ_NCWQ01000040.1:0-40971 GCF_002156885.1 Flavobacterium sp. AJR
TAGTATATTTTAATTCTTATTGTTCTGACTTTATTGAGTAATCCACATTAGAATAATTTTATTATTTTAAATTACATCTTATTGATAATAAATTCACTACGTCTATTTATTTGATGTTGTGCTTCAGTACAATAAACTCCGTTTGAGCAATTATTAATAAGCTGTGTTTCTCCGTAACCAATCGCACTTTCGATTCTATCAGGGGCAATTCCTTGAGAGATTATATAATCTCTGGTTGATTTTGCTCGTCGGTCAGAGAGTTCAAGATTATATTGATCATTAGCTCTGGAATCGGTGTGGGATTCTATCTTAATAATTATACTTGGGTATTGACTCATTAATAAAACTACTTTATTTAATTCTATTGCAGCATCGTATCGAATATTCGATTTATCAAGATCAAAGAAAATAATACCAATTTTTATTTTTAACAAACCGTCTTTACGTTCTATAAGAGCAGGGTCAAGGTCAATAGGAACTTGTATTACTCCAGAACTTTCGGCTGTAGTAATTGCTTTTATATTTGTTGCAAAATTATCTTTTGCAGCTTCAATCGTGTAAGAAGTACTGCAAGCAATGTTTCCGTCAAACTCGTAACTACCATCAATTTTAGAAACTGTTTCATCAATTTTTTGATTTTCTTTATTTTTAAGCGTAACAATGGCTCCCGCTATTTTAGCATTAGAAATAGCATCAAAAACATATCCTTTAATCGATTGTGTACAGCTTCTTTCGAATGAATAAATATCATCATCGCCTTTGCCTGTTTTTCTGTTGGAACAAACAAAACCTTTATTTGTTTCTTCGTTTACGATATAACCAAAATCATCCAGACTACTATTTAATGGAGCGCCAAGATTAACGGGCGTATTAAAGATTTCGTTGTTTAATCGGCTTTCAAAAACATCAAGTCCACCCAGACCCAAGAATCCATCAGATGAAAAATATAATGCTTTATCAGTTATAAAAGGAAACATTTCGCGTCCGCTAGTATTTACTTTTTCGCCTAAATTTTTAGGATTCGAATATTGATCTCCTCCTAAAATATCGACAACAAAAACATCTGTAGAACCAATTGTTCCTGGCATATCTGAAATAAAGTATAGTTTCTTTCCGTCTTTACTTACAGATGGCTGCCCAACAGAATAATTATCACTATTAAAAGGAAGTTCTTTTACGTTTTCCCATTTTACAGTACCGTTTCCATTTTCTACTGCTTTTGCCGAATACATTTTTAAATTATTGATTCCTTTAGCATCTCTTTTCAGTTTGCCGTTATAATTATTTCTTGTAAAATAAATTGTTTTTTCGTCAGGCGAAAAGCCACACATGCTTCATGATATTGTGTTGTAATCTCTTTCCCGAAACGCTCTTTAAAAGTCACATCGGTTTGTGTTGGGCTAATTTTACCTAGTTGAAGGTTTAAAAATGGCTGATCATTCCATCCGTATTTAGCTGTTTTTAAATAAGAAGAATCTACGGTTGTAGAGTAAACTAAATCGCCTTTATAAAACATTGGCCCAAAATCGGAATAAGCCGAATTTATATCCAAATTTTCGAGTATAAACTGTGGTTTTATAGCTTTAATATCTTCTAGTGTTACTGTTTTTAGTGAGAAATTCTCGCCTCTGGAATCGGATGCTTTTTGTTTTTCAGAAAAGCTTCTCATCCATTTTTTAGCCAATTCATAATTCTGGATTCCTTGTAATGATTGTGCATAACGGAAATAATATTCAGATGAAACTTCATTTGAATAATCGGCAAGGAGCTTACCATACCATTTACTTGCATTTTCCATTTGCGTATTAAAATAATGAGCATCACCAACACGCTGCAAAATCTCTTTAGAAACATCTCCATTTTTTATAGACATTTCATACGATTTTGCTGCTTCTATATAATACATTTTATCAAATAGAGCGTCGGCAGTTTTGTTTTTCGTTTGCGAATAAACCAACTGCATAACTAATAATACAAGTATAATAATCGTTCTTTTCATATAGCATAGTATTAAAAGAATCTAGGCGATTTTAATCCTTTTTTGCGTGATACCAATTCAAATCTTAGCATAATTTCATGTGTGCCACTATTGTAATTTTGTAATTCGGTTGTGGTATAATCATACGCATAACCTACTAGTATTTGCGGTGATATTTGCAAAGAAACCAATCCGCTTACTGAATCTGAGGTACGATATGATGCGCCAAGAGTCAGACAATCGTTAAACATGAAATTGGCCGAAAAATCAGCAATTAATGGTGCGCCTGCAACGTACTTAAGCAAAGTTGCTGGTTTAAATTTTGTGTTAGCTGATAAATCAAAAACAATTCCACCAATAAGATATAAGTGCATGCGTTGGTTTACAAGATCATCCGCAATATCATCATAATCATATCGTTCTCGTGTCATAAAATTCGGAATTGATAGTCCGATGTAATCTCTTTCTCCGTGCCAATATAAACCTGCACCAATAACTGGCAAGAATTTGTTGGTAATGTTTTCGCGAAACTGAGCATCAGGATCTCTATAACTTCCTTTTGTCCAATCGATATTTAATACGCGTCCGCCTCCTTTTATACCAAAAGATAATTGATGAGTTGGTCCTGATTGTATCGTATAAGAGAAATTAGCATCTATGTATTGTTCTTCCGAAGGTCCGATTTCTTCACTAATTACAGATAAGCCTAATCCAACACGTTTTCCTAGTGGCGTATCTAAACTAAATGATGCCGTTTTTGGTGCTCCTTCCAGACCAACCCACTGGGTTCTGTATATTCCGGTTACAGCCAAATGTCCTAACGATCCGGCATACGCAGAGTTAACACTAAGCGTATTATACATATACTGTGTGTATTGCGGATCTTGTTGTGCCAAACTGCTAAATACAGATAGCATCGTTATGATGGTGAAAATCTTTTTTATATTTTGAATCATAGCCAATTTAATTTTGGTTATTTATTTTAAATAAAGCCATCCTGAGGTTTTAGCCGAACCATCTCCGAGATCAAGGATGTAGAAATAGGTTCCTTCTGGAAGCACTTTCGCAGATCCATCTGCTTTTCCATCCCAAGTATTATTATATCCTTTTTTATTGTAAATTAAATTCCCCCAACGGTTAAATATCTGAAGGCGATTATCTGGATATTGTGATATACAATCGATATAAAAAGTATCATTTTGTCCGTCGTCATTTGGAGAAAACTCATTGTAAATTTTCAGGCAATTAGGAGAAATCGTTGCAGTATCCTGATTGTTTGACGGATTGGTATCTATCTGATCCATTTTTATTAAACTTGCCGTATTTAGATAATCTTTAAAGTCTAATACTTTTACATTAATTGTCAATATTTGAGAACTTCCTGCATTTACACTTGGTATTGTCCAGATTCCTGTTGAACTATTATATGCTCCCGATGTTACAGTAAAACTAGTTAATGAATATCCTTTTGGGAGAATGTCTTGTACCTCAACATTTGTAGCTGTTAAACCACCAAGATTTTCTGCTGTGATCGTGAAGATTACCTCGCTGCCCATAGGAACATCTGTTTTATCAACTTCTTTATTTATTGCAATATCAGTTGATGGGATGTTTATGAATTCTGAATCTTCATCGTCTTCACTTTGGTCTCCATTGTCGTTATTTGGTTTACTATCTGGATCAAACTGATTACTAGCAGTTACTTGAGCAATATTTTGATAATCGAAGCTATCAAGTCCATGCGGATTCTCGACTGTTACCTGATACGTTAGCGTTATTCCGCCAACAGGTACGGTTAAATTCACCCATTTTATGATGCTTTTGCTAAATACTCCTCCGTTATTGATGTTGGTAATATGAGATAATCCTATAGGAATCATATCTTCTACAGCAACTCCTGTAGCTGTACTCGGCCCATCGTTGTTTAGTTGTATGGTATAAGTTACGACTTCATTTACATTTGCATTTTTATTGCTGACTGTTTTTTCTAAACTTAAATCGGCAACAGCTACTTTAATTTGTAAACTATCATAATCATCTTCTGTAACAACTCCGTTATTTGGTGTAGAGTCAGGATCAGGCAGGTTACTAGCAATAATTTCGGTTGTATTTGTATATTCATTAGCAACTCCTGTTGGAGGGTTTACTTTAGTATATATATCAAGAGATTGTGTAGTACCATTAGCAACTATTCCTGTATTCCAAACACCTGTAATATAGTCGTAAAGACCACTTGTAGGACTGCTGGTTGTATACTCAAAACCAGGCGGTAATAAATCTTTAACTAATACGCCAGTTGCATCTGCCGGACCATCATTGGTAACAGTAACTGTAAAAATAACTTGTGAACCCACATCATGAGTTGCATCTTGATTTAATGCTATTTTACTAATAGATAAATCGGCCATAACAATTACTGGTGTTACTGATATGCTATCATAATCATCTTCTGTAGTTACTCCATTACCTGGTGTACTATCTGGATCTAATTGATCTGAAGTCATTATCTCGGCAGTATTAAGATATTCATCTGTAGTTCCGGTAGGTGTTTTAACATAAACATTAATTAACAAAGTATGGCTATTACCAGACAGAATCGTTCCAGGCGACCATATTCCGTTAACGCGATTGTAACTTCCAGAGGTTACATTATAGAATACAAAATCATATCCTGAAGGTAAAATATCTTTTATTGTTACGCCAGTTGCAGTACTCGGTCCTGAATTGGTTACTGTTACAGAAAAAGTAATTAAAGACCCTACATTAGGCGTAAGGGTATTATTAACGACTTTTTTATCTATCGAAAGATCTGCAACAGCGGAAACTGGAGTAAGTACGAGTGTAGAAATATCATCTTCGTTAGGATCATTATTATTTGGGGTACTATCCGGATCTAATACATTTGAAGCGTAAACCTCGGCCGTGTTAGCATAATTACCAGTAGTATTTACTTTTACAGTAACAAATAAAGAGGCAGAAGTACCACTAGAAACAGATCCTATATCCCAAATTCCAGTTGTATTAAGATATTGTCCCACTGTTGAGCTGTAGGTGATATATTGATATCCGCTTGGTAATAAATCGATTACTTTTACACCAGTTGCTGTTTGTGGACCGCTATTACTTACCGTAATTTCAAAAGTAACTGTTGAGTCGAATACAGGGCTTAAATTGTCTCCTAAAACAGTTTTTACAAGAGATAAATCGGCCATGGGACTAGTAGGAGTAACTACGGCTGTTGCATAATCATCTTCGGTTACAACACCATTATTTGGAGTTGAATTTGGATCTGGCAAACTACTTGCCGTTACTTCAGCAACATTTACATAATTGCCCGTTGCATTTACAATGGCAGTAATTTGTAGCGTTTGTGAATCTCCATTTATCAAAGATCCAATATTCCATTTTCCGTTAGTCTTATTATAAGTTCCTTTTGTAGCTGTAAAACTGCTATAAGTATATCCAGTAGGTAATAAATCTGTTACTTCAACTCCTGTAGCATTCTGAGGTCCACTATTAATTATAATAACCTCAAAAGTAACTTGATTACCAATTAACTGACTTAACTTATCTACAGTTTTAGTTAATGATAAATCCGAAGCTTGATTCGTTGGAATTATCGTTGCCGTTGCATAATCATCTTCTGTAGTAACTCCGTTATTTGGGGTAGAATTAGGGTCGGGAAGATCTGCTGCGGTTACCTCGGCAATATTTAAGTAATTACCTGTTGCATTTACAGTTCCTGTTATCTGTAAGGTTTCTGATTTTCCGTTAATTAAATTACCAACTGTCCATAAACCTGTTGTAGAATTGTAAGTTCCTGTAGAAACTGTAAATCCGTTATATACATATCCATCTGGAAGCAAATCGGTAACCTGAACACCAGTATCATCTTGCGGACCATTATTGGTCACTACAACACTAAATGTTACTTGTGAGCCAACTAATGGAGTTGGGTTATTAACTGATTTAGTTAATGATAAATCCGAAGCTTGATTCGTTGGAATTATCGTTGCCGTTGCATAATCATCTTCTGTAGTAACTCCGTTATTTGGGGTAGAATCAGGATCAGGAAGACCTGCTGCAGTTACCTCAGCAATATTTAAATAATCGCCTGTTGTATTTACAGTTCCTGTTAATTGCAGTGTTTCAGATTTTCCATTAATTAAATTACCAACTGTCCATAAACCTGTTGTTGAATTATAAGTTCCTTTAGAAACCTAAGTCTTTTTTTACATCAGCAGTTACGTTTGGACCGTCAGCTAACAAAAGAGTAGAACCATCTAAAACATATTGGTATCCTTTTGCTTTTCCAACTTTTTGGATAGAAGCTCTCACTTTTTCCATTAATGGTTTAACGATATCAGATTCTTTTTGTTGTAATTCTTTTTGAGCGTTATCTCTAAAGTCTACAATTCTTTTTTGCATGTCTTGAACTTCTTTAGAACGTTCTCCGTTAACTGCATCAGTAACTGTAGCTGATTCAGCTTCGTATTTTTTTAATTTTGCTTGGTATTCTTCTACCATTTTTTTGTAATCTGCATCATATGTACCGCTTAATTTCTCAAGTTGTTTTTGTGCGTCTATCATTGCTGGCATTTTAGACATAATTTCGCTTACATCAACGTGAGCTACTTTTGCTTGAGCATTCATTTGGTTTGCTCCTAAAACTAGTATTGCAGCAATTAGTAAAGTTTTGATTTGTTTCATCATCATTTTAAAATATTAATTAATTATTGGTCGTATTTCCTTGTTTTTCTTTGTCCTCTTTAGCCTTTTGCTCTCTTGCTTTTTTGGCAGCTTCTCTTTCTTCTAAAATCTTATTTCTTCTTTCTTCTAAAGCTTTTTTGCGTTCGTCATACAGTTTTTGTCGGTCATCAACCATTTTCTGTTTGTCTTCGGCTAATCTTTGTTTGTCTTTAGCTTCATCAGTTGCAGCTGTTTTTGCTGCTTCCGTTGTAGGAGTCGCAGTTGTTGAAACACCTTCTTTTTTTACTGTTTCAGAAACCGTGCCATTTTTTTTAGCTTCTCTTGCGTCTCTAATTGCTTTCTTATTCTCTTCGTATACTCTTATTTTTTCTTCCTGAGCTGCTTTCCTGTCTTCCAGTATTTTATCTCTTGCAGCTTTTCTTTCATCTAAGACTTTTTGTCTTTCTTGTAAAGCTGGACTTTCATCGATTGCAGCTTCTTTATTTTCTTTCGCTTCTTCTATAGCGAGTTGTTTTTTCGTAAGCTGTTCTCTTTTGTCTGTTCTGGTAATAACTCGTAAAACCTGATCGCTAACATCGTATCGCTTTGCTGCAAAAAGCATCGTTAAATCAGATGATCTATCAAAGATAAAATCATATTTTTTTGCTTCAGCAATATCTTGAACAGCAGTAAAAACTTGATCTTGTATTGGTTTTGCCAACGACGATTTTTGTCTAATTAAATCACCATTAACACCAAATCGTTGTTGTTGATAATTTAACATTTCAGTTTCAAGAAACTTAATCTCTGTTTCTCTTTCGTCAATTAGCTCATTCGTTAATAAAGCTTTTTCGGCTTTCAAAGCATCTTTAAGTTTATTGATGTCTAATTTCTTAGTCTCAATTTCTTGCTTCCACTTTTCTGCTTTTTGCTCTAATTGCGTTTGAGCCTCTTTATAGTCAGGGACATTTTGTAAAATATACTCCATGTCGATGTACCCTATTTTTGTCGATTTGGTTTGTGCCTGACTTGTAATTCCTACAATCAGGGCCAAAAATATAAATAAAAATTGTTTTCTCATAACATTAATTTATTTGAAATTTTTAACCAATACGATTAAAATTGTTGTCCAATAATAAAGTGTGTGCGTAAACCGCTTGGTTTTGTTTGTCCTGGCAATTCATCAAATCCGTAACCAAAGTCAATTCCTAATAATCCAAATGCAGGCATGAATACACGTAAACCAGCACCGACAGAACGGTATAAATCAAATGGATTATAATCTCTAAAGGTTGGATAAGATGAACCCGCTTCTGCAAATGTAAGCACATAAATTGATGCCGATTGCTTCAGTGTTATTGGGTAACGTAATTCCATAGAGAATTTATTATATATCGTTGCTCCAATTTGTTCACCATATCTAGGATTGGTTCTGTCTTCAATTATAGGTGTTAATGAGTTATTTTCGTAACCTCTTAACGCTACTGTTTCTCTACCATCCATAGAGTAATTAGCCATTCCATCACCTCCCATATAGAATCTTTCAAAAGGAACTACACCTCTAGCTTGGTCATAAGCTCCTAAGAAACCAAATTCAGTTAGCGTTCGGAGTACTAATTTACCATAAATTTTCGTGTACCAGTCAGCTTTGAACTTAATTTTGTAGTATTCTAGCCAATTAAATTTCTTTTGATCCACTTTTCCTTGGTCTGTAGCGGCAAGAGTATAGTCGCTAACCTTGTTTCCGTTTGCATCAATATAGTCACCTATTTGTACAATGTTTCCATTTGCATCAGGAACATTTGATCTATCAACAGTGTTTTGTAATTTGTATTCTTTTTCGTTTCCTAAGTTAGCATAGTCTATTCCGTTGAACAAAGAGTAAGGCGGAGTTACTTTTGCTGAAATACTAAATTCAGAACCATATGTTGGGAATATTGGGTTAACCCCTTTATTACTTCTTGTTAGTCCAATTGTATATGCTAAGTTTCTTGATGTTCCATTACCGAAAGTAAATAATCCAGTGTTGTAATTATGTAAATCGTAATGTTGGTAACTAATCGATTGTGATAGTACAAAGAAATCATCTGGTACAGATAATCTTTTGGCTTTACCAACAGATAATGTCAAGATGTTAAAACTCTTGCTCTTATCTACTTTTTGTGTAACATAGTTATTTAAAAACTGTGTACTGTAAGATATCGATGTACTAAATTGTACTGGTTTTTTTCCTCCAAACCAAGGCTCAGAAAACGATACACTATAAGTCTGGAAATAAGTACTTCCTTGTAAACGAAGGGCTACTTTTTGTCCATCACCCATTGGTAGTGGTTTGTAAGCGCTTTTGTTAAATAAATTTCTAGCAGAGAAGTTGTTGAATGAAAGCCCTAAGGTTCCAATAAAACCTCCACCACCGTAACCTCCTTGAAGTTCTATCTGGCTAGATCCTTTTTCTACAAGATGATATTCAATATCTACAGTTCCTGCGGCAGCATCAACATTTTTGAATTTTGGGTCGATTGCTTCAGGATCAAAGAATCCTAATTGTCCAATCTCACGAATAGTTCTTACTAATAAGTCTTTGCTGTATTTTTCACCTGGCTTAGTTCTTAGTTCACGGTAAATTACTTTATCGTTTGTTTTGTCGTTACCTACAACTGAGATTTTATTAAAATATGCAATTGGACCTTCAGTAACTCTAATTTCAAAATCAATAGTGTCATTTACGGTTTTTACCTCTACAGCATTAATGTTAGAAAATAAATACCCATTGTTTTGGTATAAATTGGTGATGTCTTCTGCATCAGGTTTCGTCTTATCGGCAATCCTTTTTTCTAAAAGTACACCATTATAAGTCTCTCCTTTTTTAATACCTAAATAACGATTTAATTGTTGGTCTGAGTAAACGGTATTTCCTAAGAATTTGATATCACCAAAGTAGTATTTGTTACCTTCTTCAATATCTACTTTTATCGCTAATGTATTTTTCTTTTTATCGTACGTAATAGAGTCATGCAATATCCTTGCATCTCTATATCCTTTTTCTTTGTAGTTAGCGATAACTTTATCTAAATCAGCTTTGTATTTGTCTTTAATGAATTTTGAAGCTTTAAAAATACGGATAGGATTTTTTTGCTTGGTGTCTTTCATTGCACCACGTAAAGATGCATCAGATAATGCTTTATTACCTTCAAATTCGATTTTGCTAATTTTCACCTTATCACCTTTATCTACACGCACCAGCATGTTCACTTGGTTTGTTGAGGTTGTATCGGCAGTAGTAGTAATAGTTACTTTTGTATTAAAGTACCCTTCTTTTTTGTATTTATTTTCAATATAATTCTTGGTTGTCGTAATTAAATTTTCGTTTACAATTTTGTTTTTTGTTAAACTGTTGTCTTTAATTAATGCTTCGACTTTACCTTTCTTAATACCAACAAATTTGACTTCGTTTAATTTAGGAAGCTCTACAATGTCTAAGTCCAGGTATATACTATCGTTTTCTATCCTATTTACGTAGAATGAAATTTCATCGAAAAGACCAAGCTTTCCCAGTTTTTTGATGGCTCCACTTATTTCTTCTCCAGGAACTGTTATTTCCTGTCCTTTCTGTAGGCCAGAAAAGGTAACAACTGTTTGTTCATTGAAACTTATTTTACCAATTACAGATACGTCGGCAAGAATATATTTTTTCCCTTGGTCAAAAGGAATTCTTTCTTGCGCTTTTATTTGTGAAAAACTACCAAAAACCAATAGGGTAAGTACTATTTTTATTCTTTTTTGTAACACTAAAAAATCATTTAATTTGTTCACTTGTTTTTCCAAATCTACGTTCTCTTTTTTGATAACTAATGATAGCCTCATATAAATCCTTTTCTTTAAAGTCTGGCCATAAGACATTAGTAAAATATAATTCTGCATAGGCAATTTGCCACAACAAAAAGTTACTTATTCTATGTTCTCCACTTGTTCGTATTAATAAATCTACATCTGGTAAATTTTGCGTGTAAAGATGCTCATTTATAATTGAATCGTCAATAGTGTCTATTGAAATTATATTATTTTTAACTTTATTACTGATGATTCTAACAGCGTTTACAAGTTCTTCTCTAGAACCGTAACTCAAAGCTAATGTGAGCGTAAGCCTTGTGTTATTTTTTGTTTTATCAATAACATCCAAAAGTTCTTTTTGAGCAGATTGAGGTAACTTTTCTAAGTTTCCAATTGCATTAAGTTTGATGTCGTTTTTTTGTAATGTACCAAGTTCTTTCTTTAATGAGTTTATAAGTATCTTCATTAAAGTTTCGATCTCTAACTTAGGTCTGTTCCAGTTTTCTGTAGAAAAGGCGTATAATGTTAAATATTCGATTCCTAGCTTGGCGCAAGATTCAATGGTTTCTTTTACTGATTTTGTTCCATTTTCATGACCAAAAGCTCTTAGGAAACCTTGTTGTTTTGCCCAGCGTCCATTTCCATCCATAATAATGGCTAAATGTCGTGGTAAGTTTGTTTTATCTAATGTGTCTAAATTCATTTTTTTTAATAAGGGCAATAGCAAGGTTTGTTTCCAAAGGTATACGTTAAAGTTACTCCCGAGAAAACATACCAATCATTATTATTTAAGTTTCCAAAACGTAATGATTTTAAATTATCATTATCTGGATTACTACCATCAAGGTTGTCTGTAAAGGTATATCGCGCTCCAACCTCTAATCCTAAGATAAAATTAGTGGTTAAATTTGTTTTTACACCTAATATCATAGGAATTGCAAATGAACCCGAATTCTTTTCTTTTTCTGTTTCCCCCGATTGAATGTATAACTGTTCGTATCTAAAATAGTTAATCCCTGAAAACACATACGGAGTAACCTTTCTTTTGGAATCATGTAAATTGAAGTCAAAAAAATTGAATTCAAGTCCCGCAGAAAGTTCTCGGATTGTGTTATCAAAACGACATCCTCTTTGTTTTCGACCACCTTCTTTTGAATCTGAATCATTTCCAGTGATTGTTGATTGTGTGTACGAAAAGCGATATGCATGTCTCGGACTTTGATTCCATCGATACAATACGCCAAAGGCAAGCTTTTCTGGCGCAATATACGTCGTGCTTCCCACATCTCCAACATAGTTACTACCTCCTAAAAAAACACCTACCTCATGTATCTGAGCGTTCATGCTTACAAAGGAGAAGAAACATAACAATAAATTAAAAATTTTGTTCATTTAATTAAAAATTGCGTGCAAATATAATAATTATCAATACGAATCAATGCTGATTAAGTTAAATCTGTCTTTTTTTGAATTAAAGATGAAATATCTCAACAATTACTGGATATTCGATACTTGCAAAACGAGAAAAAAACTACAAAAGTATGTCGTATGTTTAAAAAGAACTTAATTTCTTTTGTCTTCGCCCCAAAGTAGTTTGTTACGTAAGGTCTTTAAAAAGGTTTCTCCTGGGATTTCGACCATATTTATTTTAAAATCTGTTTTCTTTATTGTTAGAATAGATTCGTTTTTAACCGATGCTATTCTTGAGTCTAAAGAAATAAGATAATGATCCTCTCTTCCTGATACTCGAAGTTTAATTTCGGTATTATCTGGAATTATAAGCGGTCTGGCTGTTAAATTATGAGGTGCAATAGGCGTAATTACAAGACTGTTTACATCAGGAGTTAATATCGGGCCACCACAACTTAGTGAATATCCTGTTGAACCTGTTGGTGTTGATATAATTAATCCGTCTGCCCAATAAGAATTTAAGTATTCACCATTTAAATAAGTGTCTACTGTTATCATCGAAGTAGTGTCTTTTCTGCTTACTGTTACCTCATTCATTGCAAAGTTAAGTTCTTCGATAGCTTCATTTCTTGGCTCGGTTGTTAAACTTAATAAAGTTCTTTCGGATACAGTGTATTTTTTGTCAATTACAAATTGCATAAAAGCAGCTATGTTTTCTTTTTGTACAGTAGCTAGAAATCCTAATCGTCCTGCATTAATTCCTAAAATAGGAACTCCAGAATTGCGAATTAAGGTTGCTGCTCTTAAAATAGTTCCATCACCACCAATGCTTATAAGCATTTCAAAGCTACTGTCTAATTCTGTATGAGATGAAAAAGTTTTGTATTCTTTTTCGATTATCTTTTTTTCGTGAAGCATCTTCAGGAAATTGGCTTCGATAATCATTTCGACATTATTAGAAGTAAAAAAAACAAATATGTCTTTAATAATTGGGTCTGTACTATTTAGATAGTATTGTCCGTAGATAGCTACTTTCATTTGTTGCGTGGTCTTTATTGTCTTATCGTAAACGATTTTAGGTCTAATTTCTTTGTGCAAATTTCTATTAAATGATCTTGATTAGGGTCTAAATAAAAATTTAAATTATTGTAGACTAAGATATAGCTGTCAATCGCATAGTCAAAACCTCCATGAGATAAATCATCAATTAATTCGTAATCCGGTTTTCCGTGATACTTAATTATATTTTCTCGATTAAAATTAATTATTGGCTCAATGTATTTTTTTGTTAATGTAAAATTCGAAATTTTTTGATCTTTAACACTGCAAGAAAGTCCGCCAGCAAAATGTATGTATCCGTTTAGTGTTTTGAGTTTTTCTAGTCTTTCTTTAAATGTAAGATTTGAATTTTCAAAATTATAACCTTCAATGCCAGGGTCATTAATGTAAATTTCGATGATTTCAAAAATGTCAATAGTACTGTAATGATTTCCTAGTTTTATAAAGTCAATTTCTAATTCTTCAACCGAAATTTCATTTTGCACTAGTTTTGTTAGTTGGCTATTGTCAAATGCTATCATCCCGCTTTTTTCTATAGCTATATATTAAGGTACTTGTCTAAATAATCAGAGCGTTCCTTTAAATTATTTATATATGTGTCTTCTTGGTGTTCTGATATAATTTCGTAATTGTATCTTCGGAAGGTTTGAATAATTTCATTCATCGCTCCTAAACTAATTTTAATGGTTATCTGAACACTATCTGCACTAGCATCAGAAACAAATATACCTAAAAGCCTGCCGTTGTTACTTTCTACAATTTGAGTAATCTCACTCATAGAGTAATCCAGAAGTCCTTTTTTAACAATTATAATTCCTCCTGGTTCTTTTAAAAAAGGGGTTTCGTGAAAAAACTTAATGATATCGGTTATTTCATAAAAACCAAGGTAGGTGTTATTTTCGTCTAAAACAGGAATTAAATTGGTGTGGTTTTTGGCAAAAACTTCCAATACATCTAACCAAATCATATTACTTCGAGCAAAAAAATGTTCGAGAGTATATTTATAATCAATTACTTTCTTGTCGCTATCAAAGGTTTCAATATCGTCGGATGCGATACTACCAATGTAAACACCATCTTCCAGAACTGGAAAATGAGAGAAACTCAAATCGGCAAAGAAATCCTGAACCGAAGCTATGGTTTCCTGGCTATTGATTGCTCTAAAGTCATTGGTAATATAATTTGTAATGTCTGTCATAAATTAATCAGCAATATTTGATGCAAAATAATCAAAAAATAGCAAAAACTCCTAAGTTTTACTTTGTATTTTTGTCGTAACAAATATAGTGTTACTAGAATTAATATCCATTTATATGACAAAGTTAAGTGTAAATATCAATAAAATTGCAACGTTGCGTAACGCGCGAGGAGGAAATGTACCTGATTTATTAAAAGTTGCTACCGATATTCAGAAGTTTGGAGGAGAAGGAATCACAATACATCCTCGTCCAGATGAGCGCCATATCCGTTATCAGGATGCACGTGATTTAAAAGCGATTGTATATACCGAATATAATATTGAAGGGAATCCTCAACATAATTTTATCGATTTGGTTTTAGAATGTAAGCCAACACAGGTAACATTAGTTCCTGATGCTATTGGAGCAATTACATCTTCTGCAGGTTGGGATACTATAAAGAATCAATCATATTTAACCGAAGTTATTCAGGAATTTCAGCGTAATGGAATCAGAACGTCGATTTTTGTTGATCCAGTTTTAGAAATTATTGAAGGAGCTAAGAAAACAGGAACGGATAGAATTGAATTGTATACCGAAGCTTTTGCACATCAATACAGTTTAGGTAATAAAAATGGAATAGATCCATATGTTGCTGCTGCAAAACTGGCAAACGAACTTAGTTTAGGGATTAATGCAGGCCATGATTTAAGTTTGGATAATATTGAGTTTTTTAAACAAAATATCCCTGGTTTATTAGAAGTTTCTATTGGACATGCTTTGATTTCTGAAGCTATTTATCTTGGTTTAGATAATGTAGTTAATATGTACTTACGTAAACTAAAATAACATAGTAATTAAAACAATTATAACCTGATGTAATTGGGTTATAATTGTTTACTTTCGCACTTTTCTTATTAAAATTAAGTGTTGAGACTAATTATTTTATTTTGTTTACTCTGTTTTTCTAACCTATTTTCACAATCTAAAGCTACAATAGCAGGAACTGTGAAAACATTAGAAAATGAAAGCCTAATTGGAGTAAACATTTCTTTTGAAGTTAATAATAAATACTACTATTCTGTAAGTGATACTTTGGGTCACTTTACCCAAAACCTTCCATTGGGATTAGTTAAACTTACTGTTAGTCATTTTGGATATCTGGAAAAATCTATCAGTTTTGATTGTAAGAGTGACACAATAATCGCTATTGAGTTAAAAGAAGATATTTCTCTTTTAAAAGAAGTTGTGATCGCTAATGATAAAAAAAAGGCAATTAAGAATCTTACCGGTAGTAAGCTATCTTTTAGTCTTAAAGAACTATCCACGGTTCCAACTGTTTTAGGAACAACCGATATAGTTAAGATTTTACAGCTAACACCCGGAGTGCAGAATTCTGGTGACGCAAATGGATATTTATATGTAAGAGGAGGAGATCCTGGGCATAACTCTATGTTATATGATGGAACACCGATTTATGGAATGTCACATTTATTAGGTGTTTTTCCGTTTTATAATACAGATCATATACAAGAAGTTGAATTTGATAAATCAAGTTCTAACTCAAAATATGGAGGGCGCTTAAGCTCGACAACTTTATTAATTCCTAATAAAACAATCCCTTCAAAATTTACAGTTCAAGGAAATGTTGGTTTGCTGGCATCACAAATTACATTAGGTATTCCGATTAGCGAAAAAACTGGAATTACAATCTCAGGAAGAAAAACATATATCGACGAAATAATTGCTCCGCTGGTTAGTTCAAATTCTAAGGATGAAGATGTTCAGGATATGAAATACGGATTTTCGGATGCTAACTTAACTTTTGTTACCGAGATTTCTAAAAACAACTTATTAACTGTCTCAGCTTTTACAAGTGCCGACAAATTACGAATAAATGACTCTAATCTGGCTTTGGATGCGAGTTTAAAATGGAGCAATTTTAATATATCGCCTACTTTAGTTTCTAAGTTATCTTCTGATGTAACAATGTCTAATGCTATTTATTATACGCGATATACAAATGAGTTAGATATGGAGCAATCGACGATACAAATGGGGATTTCATCATTTGTAGAAGATTTTGGATTTACCAATTCAGTTGATTATTCGATAAAAGGAATTCCTTTTGAATCAGGTTTACAATATGTTCATCATAATTTGCAGCCACAAAAAATTGAGATAGAAAATTTAAGTTCTGCGAATAATGCTAACCAAAACAATCTAATTAAAGCTAATGAACTGGCGGTTTTTACAACAGCAAAACCAAAGTTATTAGATAATTTAATTGCAGAATTAGGTTTAAGAATTAACTATTATAATTCGGGATCAAAATCGTATTTGCATTTTCAACCACGTGCTGTTCTTAATTATTATATGAATAAGAATGTCTCGTTTTATGCTTCCTATAATAGACAAAATCAATATTTAAATTTAATAACAACTTCGAGTGTAGGGATTCCTACTGATTTTTGGATTGCGAGTACCGATGGAATTCCTGCACAATCTTCAAACGAATTTGCTTTAGGTTCAAATCAAACAATTTCGAAAAGTTTTAGTTCTTCGTTTGGGGCATTTTATCGCTCGATGAAGCATTTACTTGAATATCCTTATGGAGTTACACAGTTCAATCAAATTTCGACACTAAAAAATGATTTGTTAGAAGGGAATGGAAAAGCATACGGATTAGAGTTTATGCTCAAAAAAAGTAGTGGTAAGTTTAAAGGATGGATAAGTTATACCTTGAGTTGGTCTGATAGAAATTTTGATAAGCTTAATAATGGGAATACTTATTATGCAAAATATGACAGACGACATAATTTGGCATTGGTAGGAACGTATGATTTAAGTACAAAATGGAATTTTGGAGTTACTCAAATTTTTAGTTCAGGTAATCGTTTTACTATGCCGACATCTTGGTACTTTATAAATAATAATCCGGTAAAGGAATATTCCGAGTATAATAATGCACAAATGCCAAATTATATTCGAACAGATTTTTCGGTTAATTATTATTTTACAAAAACGGCTAGAAAAGAAAGTGCTCTTAATTTTTCTGTGTATAATACATTTAGTGTCGAGAATCCTGTTTATGTGGTATTAAGTGTGATTATGAATGAAGATAAAAATAGTGTAATTGTTAAGCCAGAGAAAAAGGTTTTGTATCGAATACTTCCTTCTGTAAGTTGGAGATTTAAATTTTAGACGATGAAAAAGTATATTTTATTTCTTTTGATAATTGTAGTGTGTAGTTGTAATAACGACACTTTTAGTGACGGAATTAAATTAGAATCGAAACTAGCCGTTGAAGGTTGGATTGAAGAGGGAGATGGCGCTCGAGTAATATTATCGAGGACGATACCAATAAACGATGTTATTGATTCGACCAATGTTTTGGATCACGTAATACGTTCGGCTAAGATAACAGTATCGGATGGGGAAACAACAGAGGTTTTAAGAGTTAGGAATGATGATGACAGAGTTCCGCCATTTGTATATTTTGGTAGCGAGATAATTGGGAAAGCAGGGAAGGTCTATACATTAAAAGTGGAGTATTTAAATAGAGTATTAGAAGCTACTACAAGTATTCCTAAAACAGTACCAATTATAAGTGCAACATACGAAAAGAAGAATGTGAGTGATACTGCAGGATATGCTTTTATAAAGTTTGATGATCCTGTAAACGAAAAAAATTATTATCAAATTGCTACAAAAATAGATAAGAAAGAGCCAATTTTTGTTCCTGCTTTTTATGGGAATCTGGATGATGAAAAATTTGAAACTCATTCTGTTTCTATGCAAATAAACAGAGGGATTTTACTTTTTCCTAAAACTAAGTTTACGCCTTATTTTACCGACGGCGATTTAATTTTTGTAAAACTAAGAACGATGAACAAAGAGGCATTTGATTTCTGGAACAGTTGGCAAAACGAAATAGTAAACAGTAAAAACCCAATTTATCCCTCAAATACAAGTTTAAAATCAAATATAAAAGATGGAGTAGGTATTTGGGCTGGTTACGGACAAAGTACAGTTCAGGTTAAAACAACTCCAAAAAAATAAAGCCGATTTGAATTGTTTTCAAATCGGCTTTAGATTAATTATTTTAAAGGTAAATTATCTTTTAAAACTTCCTAAAAATTTATCGAAGTCCGCTTTTATATTTTCAAATCCTTTAGAGAAATAAACACTCATTTCTACTTGAGTATTGTCATTGAATTTTAAATAAGATACTTCTTCATATTCTTGGTTGATTATTGTTTCCCCTGTTCCATTCCATGACCAATATCCTCCATCAGGATAATATTCAAGGTTGGTCTGAATTACCCAAACAGGTAATATAGTAGTGAAGCTGTCTCCCTTTTCTGAACGTTGGATAATATCAGCAATCTTAGTTCCGTCTTTTTTAGATACTAAAATCAGTTTCGTATTTTTATTATAATTATTCACATTACCTTCAGAATACTTTTGACGGTATGTATTTCTTGCTGTATAATATGCTTTGTAATCAGTGCTAAGCTTATTATAGGCACCAGGGTACTCAGGATAAACTAAACTTTTTTCCAAAGCTTCATCATCTTTTGCTTCTGCTTCATTGTCTGTATTAGCAACAATAAGAAAGTTATCCATGATTTTTGCTAATCCATTGGCTTTACCTCTGTATTGCGCAAGTGGTTCTTCTTTTAATAAACCATCAATATCTGCAGTACTTCCTGCAGTAAATTCTACTAAATTCTTTCCGTTATATGTAAATGAACCTTTACCAGTGTTGTCAGTAGCTTTTTTGTTACCAGTTACTTCAAGAGTATATCCATCGTTTAATACCATTTTGTAGCTAGCTTGGTCTGGAGCTACGATTCCGTTAGTGTATTTTGCATTAGTTACAAAAGTTGCAGCTTGAGCGCCACCAATTGTTAAAATTGCATCTGCAGATGTAGGTAAAAAGAAGTAATCATTTATTGTTGGAGTTTGAATCATTTCTTCTTTTATTGGGTCATATGACCAGCTTCCGTAAGTATCTGTAAACGCTACTTTTATGTCAGAAGAAACACTTTTAGCAGAAAATATTACGTTGTTTTCTGTTCCATTTGCTTTAGCAGGGAAAACAAATTTTAACTCTGTACTTGAAGATGCTTTAGTCCAAATTTTGTCAGTGTTGTTCCAAGTATAAATACCGTAAACATCAGCTACTTTTAAAATGTCTTCTACTTCATTTCCATTTTTTCCGCCAAAAATATCAGCTGGGCTAAGACTTAGTAAATTTCCTAAATTTTGGATAGCTTCGATTGCACCAGAAGTTTTCGTTTTCTCCATTTGTACAAGCATTTCATTTGCTTCAACTTCTAGTTTTACTTTTTGGTCAGCAGGAGCTAAAGAAGAGTAAGGTAGTTTGCTAATTCTTTCAATTTGTTCCTGTAGAGTTTCCTCTTTAGGAGTAGTTACAGTAGGGTCTGTAGTAGGTTCGTCATCATTACTCGAACACGAAATAGCCAACTGTGAAATAATCACAGAAGCTAGAAGTAATTTTTTAATCATGGTAAAGGGTTTATGTTAAGGGTATATTTAATCAATCTTTTTGATTGACCTGGTTGATTTTAGATTTTTTTCTTATAAAAAGAGTCAAAATCTCAAGCAAAATTAGTGTTATTTAACAATCTCACAATACCTGATTTTAGTGATTTTCGCTAGGTTAAATTAGTTTTTTACCTTTGTAATATGATTTAGTCAATTAAAAATAAAATTATATTAAATGTTATACTCAAAAATAGAAGGCGAAGGCAAGCCATTATTAATTCTTCATGGATTTTTAGGAATGTCTGATAATTGGAAAACGCTTGGAACACAATTTGCTGCCGATGGTTTTCAGGTTCATATTTTAGATTTGCGTAACCACGGGCGCAGTTTTCATTCGGATGTATTTACTTATGAGGCGATGGTGCAAGATGTTTTAGAATATTGTGAAGCTAATAATTTAGATAAAGTCGATATAATAGGGCATTCGATGGGAGGTAAAACGGCTATGTTTTTTGCAGCAACACATCCTGAAAAAGTTAATAAATTAATTGTTGCCGATATTGCTCCTAAATATTATCCGCAACACCATCAGGATATTTTGGCGGGATTAAATGCAGTCGATTTTTCGGTAAAACCAAGTCGTAATGATGTCGAAGCTATTTTAGCAGAGTATATATCTGATTTTGGAACAAGACAATTCTTAATGAAAAATTTGTATTGGCTTGAACCGGGACAATTAGCATTCCGATTTAATTTGCCAGTTTTTAATACAAACTTAGAAGCTATTGGTAAAGAACTAGATACTAATTTAGTTTTTAATAACCCTACATTGTTTATTAGAGGAGGTGCTTCAAGATATATTTTAGATTCGGATTTTGAGAATATCAAACAGCATTTTCCAGACTCAAGTATCGAGACAATTCCTAATGTTGGACATTGGCTACATGCCGAAAATCCTAAGATGTTTTACGAACTATCCATTGAGTTTTTGAAGAAATAATTATTCTTTTGATGAAAATTTTATTACTTTTAAATGAATTTTAAAACGAAAAAATATGAAATTATTACTCAGAATATTGATTACCGCAGGTTTAGTATTGCTAATTGCTCATTTTATGCCAGGCGTTCATGTAGCTAGTTTTACTATTGCTTTAATTGTTGCTGTGGTATTAGGATTGCTTAACGTTTTTATAAAACCATTGTTGGTATTGTTCACATTGCCAGTTACTTTACTTACGTTTGGGTTGTTTTTATTAGTTATCAATGCGCTAATTATTTTGCTGTGTACTAAAATTGTTGGCGGGTTTACAGTCGACTCATTTTGGACAGCATTAATTTTTAGTATCGTACTATCTATACTACAGTCGATTACATATAAAGTGTTAGGAGAGGATAAATAAATGAGTAATAAGAAAGTGTATTAAAAAGCACTTCTTATCAATATATTAAAAAGCTTGGTTGGGTTGCAAAAATTTTATAATTTTGCAACCCAATTTTATTATGTAAATTAAAGAAGAAGATGGATATTAAAAGAGTCGCAATAAACGCAGTAAATGAGACAATTGTATTGAACGTTGTTCATATGGATTACAAAGGTCAAGTAGCAAAAAGAATAAACGAAAAAATGCCATTGGCAACTGTAAAAGGTTTTAGAAAAGGTCAGGTACCAAAAGACCTTGTTGAAAAACAATACGGGAAATCTATTAAACAAGAAGAAGTTAAAAAAGTAGTTGATTTGGCTTTGGAGCGTTATATTCAATCTGAAAGATTAAATCTTCTTGGAACTCCACTTGCTAAAGAAAATGAAAATTTTGATTGGGATGCTGAAGAATTAGTATTCGAATACGAAATTGGTTTAGTACCAAACTTTGAAATTAATCTTGAAGCTAAAAATGATATCGTAAAATATATCGTTACTGCAGATGATAAATTAATTGATGGTCAAGTAGAGCGTATCCAAAAACAATTTGGAAAAGCAATTCCTCAAGACGTAGTTGTAGCAGATTCTGATATTACAGGAACTTTTACAAACGAAGAAAAAGGAATCAACAATACTACAACAATCTCACTTTCTATCTTTAAAGATAAAAAAACTGCTGATAAATTCATCGGGAAAAAAGTTGGAGATGTTGTAACTGTAAACACTAAAGGTTTATTTGAAGACGATCACCAATTAATGGATTACTTAAAAGTAAGTCATGATGACGTTCACGGTCTTGAAGTAGATGTTAATTTTACTATCGAAGCTATCAACGGTGCAGAATTGGCAGAATTAAACCAAGAATTGTTTGACAAACTTTTTGGTGAAGGTAAAGTAGCTTCATTAGAAGATTTGAAAGCAAAAATTAAAGAAGATGCAGAGCTTCAATTTGCACAACAAGCAGATCAAAAATTATTATTAGATGTTCAGGATTTCTTAATCGAGAGCACTAAATTTGAATTGCCAGCTGAATTCCTTAAAAAATGGTTGCAAACTGTAGGTGAGAAAAAATTATCTCCAGAAGAAGCAGAAGTTGAATACACAAGATCTGAAAAAGGATTGCGTTTTCAATTAATTGAAGGAAAAGCAATGGCCCAAAGTAATATCCAAATTACATTTGAAGACTTGAAAGCATTTACAACAAACGCTATTAAACAACAAATGGCTCAATTTGGACAAACAAATCCAACTGACGAAGAAGTTCAGGCAATTGTAGCAAGAGTATTATCAAACCAAGAAGAAGTAAAAAGACTTTCTGAGCAAGTTGTTGCAGAGAAGTTATTGGTATTGTTTAAAGAAAAAGCAAACCCAACAACTAAAGAAGTAACTTACGAAGAATTTATTGCAGTTTCTTACGGAGAATAATTTCTAAAAAAAATAAGTATATTTGAGCGTCAAAAGAATATTTTTCTTTGACGCTCTCTTTTTTTAGATTTCAAATTTAAAATAAGACATATTGGCATTGTTTATAAAGAGGTATGACCTTTGATGAAATAAAATATACAATATAGTAACGTACAACTTAGAACAAATAAATATGAACTACGGTAAAGAATTTAAAAAATTTGCTACAAAGCACCAAGGAGTGAATGCTATGTATTACGATAAAATCGTAAGTGCAATGAATCCAACTAATATGACTCCATATATTATCGAAGAACGTCAGTTGAATATTTCACAGTTAGACGTTTTTTCAAGATTAATGATGGATAGAATCATTTTCCTGGGAACAGGAATCGATGATCAAATTGCAAATATCGTTCAGGCACAATTGTTATTTTTAGAAAGTGCAGATGCGTCTAAAGATATTCAGATTTACCTAAACTCTCCAGGAGGAAGCGTTTATGCAGGATTAGGAATTTATGACACAATGCAATACATCAAGCCAGATGTAGCTACAATTTGTACAGGAATGGCTGCTTCTATGGGAGCTGTTTTATTGTGTGCAGGAGCAGCAGGAAAACGTTCGGCTTTACCACATTCAAGAGTAATGATTCACCAACCATCAGGAGGAGCTCAAGGAGTTGCTACAGATATGGAAATCAATTTACGTGAAATGTTGAAATTGAAAGATGAATTATACAACATCATTTCTCAGCATTCAGGGCAAACTTTTGATAAAGTACATAAAGATAGCGAGCGCGATTACTGGATGATTGCTGATGAAGCTAAAGAGTACGGAATGATTGATGAAGTTTTGAGAAGAGGATAAATTTTTAAGGTTCAATCCCGAAGTCTCGGGAGCAAAGGCACTAAGTTACAAAGTGCATTGTTTTGTGAATTTGAAGATGAAAATTTAGGTTAAATAAAATCAGTTTACAGTTTTACAGTCGCAGTTTTCAAAACTGAGAACTGAGAACTGATACTGAAAACTAAATATAGATGGCAAAAGTAGTATTAGAGTGTTCGTTTTGTGGGAGAAAAAAGCCAGAGACCAATTTATTAATTGCTGGTATTAATGCACATATTTGTGATAAGTGTATCGAACAAGCACACGGAATTGTTTTAGAAGAATTAAAATCAAGCGGAAGCGCTAAACTAGTTGGTGATTTAATATTAAAGAAACCAAAAGAAATTAGAGCATTCTTAGATCAATATGTAATAGGTCAGGATCAAACCAAAAAAGTAATGTCTGTTGCGGTTTACAATCACTACAAACGTTTAATGCAACAACAGTTGGATGACGAAGTAGAGATAGAAAAAAGTAATATCATTATGGTTGGTCAAACAGGAACAGGAAAAACATTAGTGGCAAAAACCATTGCAAAAATGTTAGACGTTCCTTTGGCAATTGTTGATGCTACCGTTTTAACCGAAGCAGGATATGTTGGAGAAGACGTAGAGAGTATTTTGACACGTTTGCTTCAAGCTGCCGATTATGATGTGGCTAAAGCCGAAAGAGGAATCGTTTTTATTGATGAAATAGATAAAATTGCTCGTAAGAGCGATAATCCATCAATAACACGTGATGTTTCGGGCGAAGGAGTTCAACAAGCATTATTGAAACTTTTAGAAGGAACAGTTGTAAACGTACCACCAAAAGGAGGACGTAAGCACCCTGACCAGAAATTTGTTGAGGTAAACACACAAAATATTTTGTTTATAGCTGGAGGAGCTTTTGATGGAGTAGAACGTATTATTTCAAAACGTTTAAACCGTCAGGCAGTTGGTTATAGTACATCAAAAAATGTGGATAATATCGACAAAGACAACCTATTGCAATACATCATTCCAAAAGATATTAAAGACTTTGGATTGATTCCTGAAATCATTGGTCGTTTACCAGTTTTAACGCATATGGATCCTTTAGATAGAGAAACATTGCGTGCAATTCTTACTCAGCCTAAAAATGCATTAATTAAACAATATCAAAAATTGTTTTTAATGGATGAGGTAGAGTTTACAATTACTGATGAAGCTTTAGATTTTATTGTTGATAAAGCTTTAGAGTATAAATTAGGAGCACGTGGATTGCGTTCATTATGCGAAGCAATCTTAACTGATGCGATGTACGATTTACCAAGTTCAGATGTTAAAACATTAGAAATTGATCAAGATTACGCTAAAGAAACATTGAATAAAAATTTATTGAAACGATTAGAAATTGCTTCGTAATGTTTTAAAATAAATTTGTCAAAGTCTAAGACCCAGACAAAGATTAAAAATTAAAAATCCCAGCATTGCTGGGATTTTTTTTATCTCACTCTAAACTTCTCCCGATATTCTATGGGTTTCATTCCGACCATTTTATAAAAAACTTTTCTAAAAGATTTAGGGTCATTATAACCAGTTTTTTCAATAATCTCAGATATAGAAAGTTGTGTTTGCTCGAGGTACTTTTTAGAACTCTCTACACGAATGTTTTGCAAATACTCTATAGGAGGAATTCCAACTACTTGTTTAAATCTTCGAGTCATATTACGGTTACTAGTTGGGATATCTTTAGTGACCTCTTCCAGTTTTTCTATTGTACTGTATTCGTTTTCTATCTTGTGTTGCAATTGGGCAACAAGAGTATCATTGTGTAAATGATTAGGTCTAAAAGTGCTAAAATAACTTTGTTTGTGGCGGTTTAAATCAATAGCAAATATCTTGGCAATTTGTACAGCAACTTCATTTCCGCAATATTTCTGAACCAAAAGAATCAGTAAATGAAAAGACGAAGTAGATCCGCCACTAGTATAAAGAGTTCCATCTGCGGTTAATGTTTCCTCAGGTTTTAAATTTACTAAAGGAAATGATTGGTTAAAAGCGCTACAAGCGTCAACATGAGTTGTTGCCAGCTTTTCATCTAATAATCCCGAAGCACCAAGTAAGAAAGCACCAGTACAGAAACTAGCTATTTCTGCTCCAAGCAAATGTTGTTTTTTTAGCCAAGGAATAAAATGGCTGTTTTTAGCAATCATTCCCTTCATATCATCCGTGGTAAATGCAGGAATTAAAACCAATCCAAGTTTTTCTTCAGAAGATTGGATAGAATTAACTTTATAATTAAATAATTTTTCTTGCTCCATTTGTTCAGACGATTGAAAAACGAATATTTCAAATGGTTTTTCACCTTCAGGATGCAATTTATTAGCAGTTTCAAAAACTTCAAGAATAGCTGCAATACTCAATAATTTATAGTCATGCGGAACGATTAACCCAACTTTTTTGCTCATTATTTCTCTTTTTTAATGAAAATGACTTATACAAAAATAGTTTTTTTGTCTTAAATGACCCCAAAAATGACTTTTATTGTGGTCTAAAGGCTAGACGATTACTTTAAATTTGCTTTAAATAATTTGTAAATTTATATAAAAATGAAAACAGAAATTTTCTTAAATCTTCCAGTAAAAGATTTAAATCGCAGTATGGCTTTTTTTACAGCATTAGGTTTTACATTCAATTTAAATTTCACAGATGATAAAGCAGCTTGTTTAGAAATCGGAGAAAATATATTTGCAATGCTTTTGACAGAAGAGTTTTTTAAAACTTTTACTAAAAAACAAATTTGTAATACAGCAACAACAACCGAAATCTTAATGGCGTTATCTGTTGATAGCCGGGAAAAAGTAGATGAAATAATTACAGCAGTAGTAAAAGCTGGCGGAACCGAATATATGGAAGCCAAAGATTACGGTTGGATGTATCAAAAAGCTTTTTTAGATATAGACGGACACCATTGGGAAATATTTTTCATGGATGAAAGTCAAGCACCAAAAAAATAAAAATCAATTTATAAAGTATAATTTTAATCAATTGAATATGATAACAGTACAAAGTACAATAAAAGCTCCAATAGCAAAAGTTTGGGAAATATGGACAACACCAAAACATATACAAGAATGGAATAATGCTTCCCCAGATTGGCATACGCCATATGCCGAAAATGATTTAAAAGCAGGAGGTAAATTTAAATCGACAATGGCAGCCAGAGACGGAAGTATGAGTTTTGATTTTGAAGGAGAATATACCTTGGTAAAAGAAAATGAAGCTATTAAATACGCAATGGCCGATGGAAGAAAGGTTGAAATTAGTTTTAAAGAAACACCAAACGGAGTAGAAGTAATAGAAAGTTTTGATCCTGAAACACAAAATCCAGAAAACTTCCAATAACAAGGATGGCAAGCAATTTTAGATAATTTCAAAAGTTATGTAGAGAGTAATTAAAGGAAGGTTCAAAGGCGCAAAGGTTCAGAGAGGCAAAGGTTCAAAGGTTTTTCTAAAAGATGGTTAAAAAATAATAACTTAAAAATATTAAAAATGACAAGACAAATATGGCTTAATCTGCCAGTAAAAGATGTAGCAAAATCGAAAGCCTTTTTCTCAAAAATTGGATTTTCATTTAATGAAGAACATGATACACCAAATTCAACTTGCATGCTTGTTGGCGATGGTAAATTTGTAATAATGCTTTTTGAAGAGAATATCTTTACAGACTTCTCTCAAAATAAATTAACAGATACAAAAACAAGTTCAGAGGTTTTAATTTCTATAGATGCCGAAAGTAAAGAAGAAGTAGATGCACTTGCTCAAAAAGTTCAGGAAGCTGGAGGAAATGTTTTTGCAGCTCCTGCCGAGAGTCGTGATTGGATGTACGGTTGTGCTTTTGCAGATTTAGATGGACACCGTTGGAATTCTTTATTTATGGATTTTAGCAAAATACCAAAATAAAATCTCATGGAAACTTTAGAGTTTGCAATTAGAATTAAAGCTCCAGTAGAAAAAATCTGGTCAGTTTTATGGGAGGACGAAACCTACAAAAAATGGACAAGTGTTTTTTGCGAAGGTTCACACACTATAAGTGATTGGAATGAAGGCGATAAAATACATTTCATGTCGCCTAACGGAGAAGGAATGTATAGTGTTATCGAAACTAAAATTCCAAATGAATATATGGCTTTTAAGCATTTGGGTGAAATAAAAGACTTTAAAGAATTACCCATCGATGAAGCAACAAAAAAGTGGAGTGGAGCAATGGAAACCTATCGATTGACCGAAGAGGATGGTTTTACAGTTCTCGAAGCTAAAGTTGATACGCTCGAGAAATATATAGATTATTTTAAAGAAGTTTTTCCGAAAGGATTAGAAATGGTAAAAGAATTATCAGAAGAAAAATAATAAAAACACTAACAATAAAAATAAAATATCATGGCAGCAGTAAATCCCTATTTAATATTTAATGGAAATTGCGAAGAAGCATTTCTATTTTATAAATCAGTTTTTGGAGGTGAATTTGCATATATTGGAAAATTCAAAGATATGCCTGCAGACGAGAATTGTTCTCAAGTATCAAAAGATAGTGAAGAAGCAGAAAAAATTATGCACGTTAGTTTACCAATTGGACAAACCATTTTAATGGGAAGCGATAGTACCGAACAATCAGGAAAGGTGACTTTTGGAGGGAATTTTTCGGTTTCAATTAATGTCGAAAGTGCACAAGAAGGTGACAGAATCTTTAACGGACTCTCAGCAGGAGGGAATCCATTTATGCCAATGGGTAAAACTTTTTGGGGAGCTTACTTCGGAATGTTTACCGATAAATTTGGAGTAAACTGGATGGTGAATTTTGATGAAAATATGCCAAGTAGCTAAATTAAATTATTACCTCGAGGTAATTAATTCAGGAGATTATTTAGAATAATTTTAGAACAAGACTTGCTTGTTTTTTTAGTTGTTCTAAATAATCTTTTTTTATTAAAAATTACTTCTATACAAGTTATTTTAAGTATTAGAACGGAACATTAAATTATTTAAATAAATCATATCGATTTGTGTTTTTTCTTTACAAGAAAACAAAGCATATTCTTTTTTATCAACAATAGATTGCCGATTTTTGTCACTTCTAAATCAATAAAGATAAAATGACAACAGAAGATAAAGAGATTATTTTATTAAAAGTTTCAGGTCATGATAAACCAGGAGTTACAGCAGGATTAACAGCAGTATTGGCAACTTACGATGCCGTTATTCTAGACATAGGTCAAGCCGATATTCATGACACACTTTCTCTGGGGATTTTGTTCGAAATCCAAGCTGGTTCAACTTCAGGACCAGTTCTAAAAGATTTGTTGTTTAAAGCTTATGAATTAGAAGTTAAGGTAAAGTTTATCCCAATCTCTATCGAAGATTATGAAAAGTGGGTAAAAACACAATCTAAGCAACGTTATATTGTTAATATTCTAGGAGAGGAATTAGCTGCTTCACAGTTGGCAGCAGTAGCTAAATTATTATCTGATCAAAATCTGAATATCGTTTCTATAATAAGATTAACTGGTAGAACATCAGTAGTCGAAAAAGAAGAATATCCTCGCTCATGCATACAATTATCACTAACGGGAGATGTTGTAGATAAAATTGCCATGACGGCAAGTTTCATGGAAATTTCCAGAACCTTAAATGTAGATATCTCATTTCAGGAAGATAATATTTATAGAAGAAACCGACGTTTAGTTTGTTTCGATATGGATTCAACATTAATCCAAACCGAAGTAATTGACGAATTGGCAGAGCTTAATGGAGTAGGAGAGCAAGTAAGAGCAATTACAGAATCGGCTATGAACGGTGAGATAGATTTTAACGAAAGTTTCAAGCAACGCATGGCATTGTTAGAAGGTTTGAGTGAAGACGTTTTACAATCCGTTGCCGAAAAATTACCAATCACCAAAGGAGCACATCGCTTAATGAAAGCCCTAAAATATTACGGATATAAAACCGCTATATTATCAGGGGGATTCACCTATTTTGGAGATTATTTACAAAAAGAATTAGGTATCGACTATGTTCATGCCAACCGATTAGAAATTAAAGATGGTAAATTAACCGGTAAATATTTAGGA
Source organism: Flavobacterium sp. AJR (assembly GCF_002156885.1). Taxonomy (NCBI): domain Bacteria; kingdom Pseudomonadati; phylum Bacteroidota; class Flavobacteriia; order Flavobacteriales; family Flavobacteriaceae; genus Flavobacterium; species Flavobacterium sp. AJR. The sequence goes on from NZ_NCWQ01000040.1 coordinate 29,461, forward strand.
GAAATTGTAGATGGTCAAAAGAAAGCCGAATATTTAAGAGCCATCGCCGAAAAAGAAGGAATCCACATTAATCAAACCATAGCAGTAGGAGATGGAGCTAACGATTTACCAATGCTAAATTTAGCAGGTTTGGGAATCGCCTTTCATGCAAAACCAACCGTAAAAGAAAGTGCATCAACTTCTATTTCCAGTCTAGGACTCGATGGAGTTTTGTACCTATTAGGGTACCATGACCGCTATATCGATATGATTGTTTAGATTATTTATAATAATGTCATCCTGAGCGGAGTCGAAGGCTTATGAGTAGGAATAGGCTTCGACTCCGCTCAGCCTGACAAAAAAAACAAACCTTAGTTTTAATTTAAACTGAGGTTTTTTTATGGGCATGTCCCGTATAAAAAACGGGTCGGGCTATACATTCCACCCGAGCGAAGCGAATTGACGAAGTAATCTTTTTATTTTTTAAAGAAAAAAACAAAAAGGATTTCCATTGCTATCCCTCATGCGATCTAATCGTGAATAAAATTATAAAGCTCTAACAGGTTTTTACTCAATCTTGTCTTTCTGAGGCAGGAAGAATCTTAATAAGAAACCCCTCAGCGCTAGTGCGAGCGTCTCGCTCGTACCCGCAAGATATATATTTATAGTTTATTGTGTTCACGAGCGGGACGCTCGCGCTAGCAGCGGTGCATGTCCCGTATAAAAAACGGGTCGGGCTATACATGATTGTGTTCACGAGCGAGACGCTCGCGATAGCTGTGAGGATAATTATGGTTTAGTTTCTATTTCAAAGTTTTTGTTATACCTAATCGTACCTTCATTCTCATTTATTTCTAGCATATTAAGTTCGATCAACTTCTGTAATATGTCTTTTAAGAAATCATTGTATTTGTTTTCTGTCCATTGAATCCACAAGTATCCAGGGAAGTTGTCAGTTTCAAATAAACTTAATTCAACGGCAATGTGATGAATAGCTATATCCATATCCGTCCATTTATTTAGTTTCTCTTTTAAATTCATTTTAAATTTTATCTTTGAACTATAATTTGTCCAGTTAAAAAAAATGAATGCCAAGTTGCAAACGATAAAACGAATTTGTCAGTTTGTGATTGATTTTTATTGTGGTTAAAACTTGTGTTCATTTCAATTTTATAAAGTTGATTTGAATTTGTTAATTTAGTTTTCCAGCATTCAATAATTTTATATGCTACTTCTCTTGGTTGTAAATCTTTGTTAATGAGTTTACATTTTATCAACATCATGCACTCTAAATCTCCAGTCATTTCAAACTCAATGTTTTTAATTATTTCTGTTTCGATTAACCAATTTTCAAGGTCCATGCGAAATTTAAGGAAATCAGTAGCATCAGAATATGGCTCAATACTTTTATCAAGTGATTTTAGAAAGGTAGAGCCATCCCAGTAATTAAAGTCTGGTCTTATTATACGGGTGATTTTTCCTTTACCAACTATTTTGGCACCTTCTCTCGTCTCAAATTCCTGTCCAACAAAAAATTGCCCAATATGAAAGTCAGTACTTAATGTTTGTAAATAAACTTTTACTGTCTCACCTAGATTACAAGTTTCTTTGTCTATGAATTGTTGTGGAGCATCCCAGTCTTTTCCGTTATAGTAGAATTGACCACGATATCCATTGTTAACAGCAGTTTTGCGCCCACCCTCTTGTTCAGTTAAGTAGTAAATCTCGGCTTCAAGTTGAGGTTCTCTAAGTTCGTATTTATTGATGTTGCTCATCACATCCCTTTCAACTGCTCCAAATAATCCCTTTGATTCGAAAGTCTCGGAATTTTATGTTGTCCGCCTAATTTGTCTTTTTCTTTTAACCAATCGTAGAATAAATTTTCTCTTGCAACATTAATCACCAAAGGATTTAGTGTCATATTATTGTAACGTTTGGCTTCGTAATCGGAGTTTAGGGATTGTAAGGTTTCGTCAAGAGCTTTTTGAAATTGCGAAATATCAGCAGGTTTTTTCTTAAACTCAATCATCCATTCGTGTGCACCTTTTTCTTTGTCTTGCATAAATATTGGAGCTACAGTATAATCTATAACTTCAGTATTTGTTAACTGGCACGCTTTGGCAATAGCCTGATCGGTATTTTCGACCATAAGTTCTTCACCAAAAACATTAATATGATGTTTAGTTCTTCCTGTAACACGAATTCTATAAGGGTCTAATGAAGTAAAACGAACCGTATCACCAATTAAATAACGCCATAAACCAGAATTGGTAGTAATTACGATTGCATAATTTTTATTCAATTCGACATCTGCCAATCGAATAACTTTTTGCTCTGGTTTCCCAAAAGTCTCCATCGGGATAAATTCATAGAAGATTCCGTAATCTAGCATTAGCAATAAATCACTGGAATTATTCAAATCCTGAATGGCAAAGAAACCTTCAGAAGCATTGTATATTTCGTAGTATTTAAAATCTTTTTTAGGTAATATGTTTTTGTATTGTTCTCTGTAAGGAGAAAAACTTACACCTCCATGAAAGTAGACTTCCAGATTTGGCCAGATTTCAAATAAATTTCCTTTTCCAGAATCTTCCAGAACACGATTCATTAAAACCAACATCCATGAAGGAACACCAGCAAAACTGGTTACGTTTTCATTTTTAGTTTCATTTATAATAGCAGCAATTTTGGTTTCCCATTCGCTCATAAGCGAAGTTTTATTGCTAGGTGTGCTACTAAATTCTGCCCAAATAGGCATATTCTCAATCAAAATAGCCGATAAATCTCCGAAGAAAGTATTGTTGTTTTCATAAATCTGAGAACTTCCGCCTAAGCGAAGACTCTTGCCCAGAAACAATTCCGAATCTTCATTATTATTCAAATACAAACATAATAAATCCTTACTTCCTTTATAATGACAATCCTCTAGAGCTTCATTACTTACAGGGATAAATTTGCTTTTAGCATTTGTAGTTCCGCTAGATTTTGCAAACCATTTTATTGGAGTCTCCCAAAAAACATTTTGCTCACCTTGACGAGTGCGTTCAATTAAAGGTTGTAATTCTTCGTAAGTTGCAATAGGTAATCTTTCAGAAAAAGTTTTGTATGAGTTTATCGAAGCAAAATCATATTGTTTTCCAACAATGGTATTTTCGGCAGCCAGTAATAAATTATGAAGGAGTTCTTCCTGAACTTCATTTGGATATTTAAGAAAAAGTTCTATTTGATGAATTCTTTGTTTAAGAACCCAAGAGGCAAATGAATTGATTATTGATAGAGGCATGGAGAAATCTTAGATTTTAATTTTTAGATTGTTGTCCCGAAGCTTCGGGATTAGATTTTAAATTTCAGATAGTACAATGGGTGTAAAATCAAGAAATTTAAAATTTGAATATCGACGCACAAATATTAACTTTGTCGTTGTATCAAAAATAGTGTTTTTTTATAAATGACAATTCTATTTATGGCAAAGATTCCACTTCAAAAATGGAGTTTTAACAGTATCGAGATTTAAATTCTTGTGAACGAATCTAAAATCTAAAATCAACTTCCGATAGCTTCGGGACTAAAAATTAAAATCTAATGCAATATCAGGGCGTACTTACAAAGATGCAAACCGAAATGGGGAATCCAATTCAATATTATTTGGTTTTTGAGGACAGTTTTATCAACGTTAATCAATTATTGAATAAAGAAATTGAGATTAGTTTTGTAGGCTTTCAATGTTTGAATTGTGGTAAGAAGAAGAAAATATTCCGTCAGGGATTTTGCTATGATTGTTTTTATTCAAGTCCAGCTGTTGGAGATTGGATTATGAAACCAGAATTAAGTACGGCACATTTAGGAATTCAGGATCGTGATTTGGTATACGAAGAAAAAGTACAATTACAACCACATATTGTGTACCTGGCTTTATCTAGTGAAGTAAAAGTAGGAGTGACCAGAAAGACACAAGTGCCTACACGTTGGATAGATCAGGGAGCGACACAAGCCTTATCGATTGTAGAAGTTCCAAATCGTTACTTAGCAGGAATTACCGAGGTAGCGTTAAAGAATCATTATGCCGATAAAACAAATTGGAGAAAAATGCTTCAGAATAATATCGAAACTGTTGATTTGATTCTTGAAAAATCTAAAGTAGAAAGTTTGATTCCTGACGAAGTTCGCGAATATTTTTATCCAGAGAAAAATGATTTGTACGAACTGCATTATCCTGTTCTTGAATATCCAAAAAAAGTAGCAAGTTTAAGTCTAGATAAAACACCAACTTTTCAAGGAAAACTTACTGGAATAAAAGGACAGTATTTATTGTTTGAAGATGGAACAGTTTTTAATATCCGTGGATCCGAAGGATATGTAGTGACAATAAATGTATAATTCTAAAATTGATATTTAACACATAGTGCTATATGGTTTATTTTAAGTGAAACGTCTTTTTTATACTTCGAAAGTTAAGCTATGTTTCTATGGTTGGAATAATTGAAATTAATGGGTAATCATTAATTTCTTATCGTCGATTCCCTCTCTATAATGAGTGTTGGGAGTTCGATAGTTTGATGAATAACAGGAAGATGTTCTTTAATTTGAGCAATCTCATTTATTAATATAGCAGCTGCACGTTGACCAATATCATAACCAGGTTGGTCAATCGTGGTAAGCTTTGGCGAAATTACGGTAGACATAAACCAATTGCTAAAACCAAAAACGGCAATTTGCTCCGGAATCTTAATATGCATATCGTTGAGGTATTTTATAATACCAATAGCTACCAAATCGGTGATGGCAAAAACTGCATCAACATCTTTGTGTTCCTCAACTAGTTTTTGAGCATTGGCATAACCATCTTCAAAATCGGAGTTGTGATCACATAAATAAACCAGAGTAGGGTCATAAGGAATATTATGATCTTCGAGTGCTTTTTTATATCCAAGAAAACGGTCAATAGAATTTTGAGGAGTATAAGAACCTCTAAAATGAGCAATTTTTTTATATCCCTTATTTATTAGATACGTTACTGCATCATAAGCAGCTTTTCGGTCATTGATAATCACTTTTGAACAATCGACCAATTTGGCTATTTTGTCAAATAAAACCACAGGAGTATTCTTTTTTATAGCATCATTTATATGAGAGAAATCATCAGTTTCATTTGATAGCGAAATTAAAATTCCATCAACTCTTTTTTGCTGCAGCAAAGCAATCTGTTTTTTTTCAAGTTCATACTTTTCATTAGATTGCAAAATAATTACAAGATAACCTCTGTTTTCGGCCTCGTCTATAATTCCGTTTAAAACACTCGAAAAGAAATGATGCACCATAGTAGGAATAACAACACCAAGAGTTTTGGTTTCGTTAGTTCTAAGGTTTACCGCATTAGCATTGGGTTTGTAATTCATCGTTTCTACCATTTCAAGAACCCTTGCTCTGGTATTTTCGCTAATATCAGTGTACCCTTTTAACGCTTTTGAAACTGTAGTAACAGAAATTCCTAAAGCGGCAGCAATGTCTATAAGTCTGGTATCATTCATTGAATAAATGTAATAAAACTAATTGATAATTAATTAAATTTAATGAATCGAAAACGTTTTCGGTTAAATCGAAAACGTTTTCGGCGAAATTCTTCATTGATATAAATAAATAGGCAATAGTTTTACCCTAACTAATAACCTAACCAAATAATAAATCATGAAAAAGTTTAATTCTAGCTCAATAATGTCGTTCTGGATGTTATTGCTATTTATTCTTCCAGCAATGGTTTTTTCGCAAGAAAAAAGCAGTATTTCTGGACAAGTATTCGATGAAAACGGACAAACAGCACCGGGAGCAAATGTTGTTATTCAAGGCACTTCACAAGGAGTGAGCACAGATGTAGATGGAGGATATACATTCCCGAATCTTATTGCAGGAAGTTACATTATTCTTGTTACAAACGTAGGATATAAATCAACTCAAAAGAGCATTACAATTAAGGACGGAGAAAATTCAAAAGCCGATTTTCATTTAGAGGCCGAATCACAAAGTTTGAAAGAAGTAGTCGTTACAGGATCATCAAACCCAAGGTCAAAACTAGAATCGAGTATTGCAATTACGACTTTAGGAGCAAAAGCAATCGAGAGCAGAGCGCCAATAAGTACAGCAGATATTCTCCAGACTATTCCGGGATTTGTTGTAGAAACATCGGGAGGAGAAGTAGGAAATAACCTTTTTGCAAGAGGAATTCCATCGGCAGGAGCCTATGAATATGTGCAAATACAGGAAGATGGTTTAGCCGTTTTTGAAGATGGAGCTTTGCAATTTGCAAATGCAGATAACTGGTACAGACTTGACGAAACAGTAAGCAAAATGGAAGCCGTTCGAGGAGGTTCAGCATCGATTTTTGCATCGAATGCACCAGGAGGAATTGTCAATTTTATTTCGAAAACAGGACAAAATGAGTTTCAGGGAAAAGCAAAACTTACTGTTGGAGATTATGGATTATTCCGTACCGATCTTAATTTAGGAGGAGCATTGGTTAAAGATAAACTGTTTTTTAATGTAGGAGGATTTTATAGAGCCGATGACGGAATAAGAAAAACTGGTTTTACAGCAAACAAAGGAGGACAAGTAAAAATGAATCTTACCTATAAGTTTGATGACGGAGGATATTTAAGATTAAATTACAAAAAACTAGATGACAGGAATACATTCTATTTACCAATTCCATTAAAAAGCAATAACGGAAAAGTAGAAGGAGTAGCTGGGTTTAATCCAAATTATGGAACGCTAACTTCTGCCAACTTTTCTCATCTAAGTGTACCACAATATGGAGGTGGAACTTTCAATGCCGATTTAGAAGATGGAGTTCACCCAGTTGTAGATGCTATTGGTACCGAATTTAAAAAGAAAGTCGCTGATAAAGTTACCATAAAAAACGCATTCAGAAATACTAAAATAGACTTGAATTACAATGCAATTTATAGTAGCGGAGGACCATGGACACAAGATGGTTATGCAACAGATGTGCAAAAATTAGCTCCAGCAAACACAGGAGATTTGAGTTATACTTACGTAGATAATAATACAGCATTAGATCCAAATGCATTAATAATGAGAGCAGATCATTGGTACATTCACAAACAAATGGAAAATTTTGCTAATAACCTGTCTTTTAATTTCGATTTAAAACCTGTTAATCTTACTGTTGGGTATTATTACTCTAACTGGAAATCGAAACAATACTGGAACTGGAGTAACTATCTGGTAGATGTTACCGATAATCCAAGATTAGTAAATGTAAATAATACGGCAAGCGGAATTGCACATACTTGGAACGGAATAGAAAGAATTACCTGGCTTGAAAGAGATGCCGAAACAAAAGGAAAATTAAATGATTTTTATGTTGATGCCGAAATCCAAGCTACAGATAACCTAACGTTTAATGCTGGCGTGAGATACGATAAAAATGTATATTCAGGATATAGAGATAATGCACGTTTTGGTGCTGAGAATCTAGGAGTTCTAGATAATAATACAGCCGATGATGCAGTAACTACAATACAAGGAAATCCTTATACATACTGGAAATATGATGTAAGCGAGTTTTCATATACAGCAGCAGGGAATTATAAGTTTAATGAAAACATGGCTTCTTATATAAGATACAGTCACGGTTTTAGATCACCAATAGAAGAGTCATTTTATGACAATGCTAAAGATTTGAGTAAACTAGAAAATACGTTTGTAAACCAATTAGAGTTGGGGTATAAATATGCTAATTCATTCCTTTCGGTAAATGCTAATTTGTTTCACATGAATTTAAAAAATGTTGCCTTTACAGATATATTGGCAGATGGAACATCTGAAAATAAATTCGCCGATGTAAACAATTTAGGTTTAGAAGTAGAAACTAATTTAAGATATAGTATTGCAAGATTGAACTTTAATTTTACAGTTCAAAATCCAGAGTATGATAATTTTACAGGACAAAATGCCGATGGAAGTACGTTTAATTTTAACGGAAACACGGCTCGTAGAATTCCTAAATTCTTTTGTGTAATAAGACCAGAAGTTGATATAACCAAAAGATTATCAGGATATGTTCAGTATTCTTATTTTGATAAAAAATATACAAATCAGGACAACGAACAAGTTTTACCAGCTTTTAAAGAAGTTGGAGCAGGTTTAAGCTACATCGTTAACAATTTAAGATTTGCTGTTGATGGAACTAATTTATTCAATGAAATTGGTTTGACAGAAGGAAATCCAAGACAATCAACATCAGATACAGATGTGTTTTTGGCAAGACCTATTTTAGGACGTGCTTTCAGATTTTCTGTAGCAATCAACTTTTAGTTTATATATTAATTAGTTCAGCCAAATGCTGTTTTAATAACGGCATTTGGTTTTTTGTTACATTCGTTAGTAAATCAATATGTTAAGATGAAAAAAGCAGGAATAACAGCAGTATTATATCTCAATTACTTTGTATTTGCAATATTACTAAACAGCGTAGGGATAGTAATTTTAAAAGCGCAAAAAAATTATGGCGTAAATGAATTACAAGCTAGTATTCTAGAAGCTTTTAAGGATTTGCCTATTGCAATTGTATCGTTTTTAATAGCTTCATTTTTACCAAGAATAGGCTATAAAAAAGCAATGCTTATTGGGTTAGGATTGGTAACTTTTGCCTGTATTGCCATATATTATGGCAACTCTTTTAATTATGCCAAATTGCTTTTTGCCACCGTTGGAGTTTCTTTTGCTTTGATAAAAGTATCCGTTTATTCGCTTATTGGTACAGTAACCAATAATCAGAAAGAGCACAACGCTTTAATGAGTAGTGTCGAGGGCGTTTTTATGATAGGAATTGCGCTGGCATATTTTTTATTTCCAGCTTTTAATAATGATACTAATCCCGATTCCTGGCTTAATGTGTATTGGTTTTTAGCTTTATTGACATTATTATCATTTGGCTTTTTATTCTTTATAAAAATAGAAAAACCTGTAGAAATTCCTGGGGCTAATCTTGCCGATGATTTTGTACAAATGATAAAACTAATGGCAAAATCATTAGTTATAGTTTTTGTAGTAAGTGCTTTTTTATTCGTAATGATTGAGCAGGGAATCATGTCTTGGTTGCCAACATTTAATGATAAAGTACTTCACCTATCAGAAAATAATAGTATAATGATGGCAAGTATTCTGGCTATTTCATTGGCAATAGGAAGAATCTTGGCGGGAGAAATCACCAAAAAAATAAACTGGATTTGGGTATTGAGTTTCTGTATTATATGCGCTATGCTCATTGTAATTTTTGTATTGCCAAAAGCAGTAGGACTAGAGGTAAAAACAATTCATTCCTTTAGCGAAATTCCATTAATAGGTTTTGCATTTCCGCTCGTAGGGTTATTTATTGCACCTATTTATCCGTTGCTCAATTCGGTTATATTAAGTGCTTTGCCTAAAAAGTTGCATAGCTCCATGACCGGATTAATTGTAGTGTTTTCTGCATTGGGAGGAACGATAGGTTCAAGAATAATAGGATGGTTATTCCAAAATCAAGGACCACAAAATGCATTTTATTACACATTGATTCCGATGTCATTATTATTGGTCTCATTCTTTATATTAAAAAAAATAACTACTAAAAATGAAATTTAAACTAAACATAAATCAGACGCTTCAGAGATTATTAGCACAAGAAGATACGGATGGTGATAAAAAAATTACGATTGACGATAATGGGCCAAAAAGTTTTTTATTGGAAGACGAAAATGGAAATTCTCTAAATGTTGAAGGAACTTATTATTTGTCTAATTTATTACAGGAATTGGCATTGGCTAAAAAAAGCAATTCAGAATTTGCAGAAATAGATAGTGCCGAAATAATAGAGAATCCTGTAAGCCGTATTTCCAGAAAAATAAAGGATTTATATTGGAATGGATTAACGAGAACTATCGATGCAAAAGGCGTTGCAAAAATTGTAGAAGATGAAAAAATAGAAAATGCAATTTCTTATTTATATGTTCCCGCAACAGATGCTGTAGCTTTTGAGTATTTTAAAAATTTAGAAGCATCCATTCCGAAGTTAAAAGTGGTTCAGCTAGCCGAAAATATTTCATCAGAATATGTTTTGACTTTAAATAAAAAACCTGGGATTTTGGCTCTGGCATTGCAACAAGATAATAAGGAGATGAAAGGTATTCCGTTTGTAGTTCCGGGAGGCAGGTTTAACGAAATGTATGGTTGGGATAGCTACTTTATTGCTATTGGACTTTTACTAGATAATAAACCAGAACTTGCGGTAGGGATTGCCGAGAATTTTAAATATCAAATAGACCATTATGGCAAGATTCTTAATGCCAATAGAAGTTATTATTTAACGAGAACACAACCACCGTTATATACTTCTTTAATTGTTGCGATTACAAAAAAATCTAAGCCAGAAAAAGACTGGATTACAAGACATCTTCATACTGCAATAAAAGAATATCAAACCGTTTGGATGCAAGAAGGGAAGAGGCTTACGCCAAATGGACTAAACCGATATAAAGCTGAAGGAATTGGACTTCCGTTTGAAGTTGAGGTAGGACATTTTGATGATGTTCTGGAAAAATACGCGTTGTTATATAATTTGCCATTAAGAGAATTTGAAAAGAAATATCTTGATAGAGAAATTACCGATGCAAGTCTGGATGCTTATTTTGTTCACGATCGCAGCATGCGAGAAAGTGGTCATGATACAACGAATCGATTTGTAAATGTTTGTGCCGATTTAAACACGATAGATTTAAATAGTTTGCTTTATAAATATGAAACGGATATTGCTTTCCTGATTGAAACAGAGTTTGATAATCATTTTGTAGATGAAAAACACACAACATATTCTAGTGAATATTGGAAAGAAAAAGCAGCTTTAAGAAAAGAGAAAATTAATGAATTGCTTTGGGACAAGGAAGCAGGGATTTATTATGATTATAATTTTATAAAAAATGAACCGCATCCATTTGATGCCGCAGCAACATTTTATCCGCTTTGGGCAAAATTATGCAGCAAAGAGCAAGCGGAAGTTTTAGTGAAAAAGGTATTGCCTAAATTTAAATTAAAAGGAGGAATCGGAGGAAGTACCAAAGAAGCAATTGATGATCTAGATGTAAACTCTCCACAACGACAATGGGATTACCCTTTTGGGTGGGCGCCACATCAAATGTTTTTATGGGAAGGATTACTAAACTATAATTATATAGATGAAGCTCAGGAAATGGTTTATAGATGGTTATGGCTTATTACTCGCAATGCGATAGATTATAACGGAACTATTCCTGAGAAATTTAATTTAGAAACCAGTTCCCTTAAAATATTTGCCGAATATGGGAATGTAGGTACAGCATTCGATTATATTACCGAAGAAGGTTTCGGTTGGATGAATGCTTCATATCAGCTTGGATTGAGCATTTTAAAAACAGAATTAAAAGGGGAGTTAGATAAACTAACAGATCCTGATACATTGTTTTAGAACAAATAAAAGAGCCTAAGAATTAATATTCTTAGGCT
>NZ_NCWQ01000041.1:0-34668 GCF_002156885.1 Flavobacterium sp. AJR
GGATAAAAACAGATTTTACCATTAAGTAATAAAGAAAAATTAAGTTTAATCCTTAATGAAACTTAATGCCTTAATGGTTAAACTTTTTGGACACTGATTGTAAACCCTTGCGCTCTTTGCAGTTAATCTTAAAAAACAAAATATTAAAATAAAATACAATGGAAATAATAGGAACACCTAAAATGAAAGTAGAAGTTTGGAGCGACATCATGTGTCCGTTTTGCTACATTGGAAAACGAAATTATGAAACGGCTCTTAGCAAATTTACAGATAATAAAGACATCGAAATTGTTTGGAAAAGTTTTCAGCTTGACCCAAACATTCCAGAGCATTTTGATAAAAAAGAAAATGTTTACGAATATCTTGCTAACAGAAAAGGAATTAGCTACGAGGATTCAGTAAGAATGCACCAAGGAGTTGTGCAAACTGCAAAAAACGCAGGATTAGAATATAACTTTGATAATGCTGTTGTTGCAAACTCTTTCAACGCACACCGAATGATTCAACTAGCAAAAACAAAGGGACTTGGTGATCAAGCCGAAGAACGTTTGTTTTATGCTTATTTCACAGAAGGAAAAAACTTTGGAGATCCAAAAGTTTTAGAAGAATTAGGAAAAGATATTGGTTTAACTACCGAAGATGTAAAACTATCTTTAACAGATAATCAATATGCCAATAAAGTAAAAGGTGATGTTCAGGAAGCACAAGAACTTGGAATAAATGGAGTTCCATTTTTTATCTTTAATCGCAAATATGCTATTAATGGCGCACAAGCTCCTGAAACATTTTTACAAACATTAGAAAAATCATTCACAGAATGGAGAAAAGATAATCCTGCAACAAAGTTGGATATAATCGATGGCCAGTCTTGTACTCCCGATGGAAATTGTATGTAAAACCAATTTAGCTAAAAATCATATAAATAAGTCTTCAGTTTTAAATCAAAGCTGGAGACTTATTATTTTATAGATAAGTCAATGCATTTGAATCTAATTCATTAAATTTATTCTTCTAAAGTAAAACTTCAACTTTTATCTTTTCATTTAAATAAAATTCTAAATATGAATAATAGTGATAAAATAAGAAAAGTTGCCATTGTAGGATACAACAGAATTCCTTTTGCAAGAGCAAATACTGCTTACGCAAAAGTAGGAAATCAAGATATGATGATTGCTGCTCTTAACGGATTAATAGAGAAACACAAGCTACAAGGAAAACTACTTGGTGAAGTTGCTGGTGGAGCAGTTATCAAACATACATATGACAGTAATCTTATAAGAGAATGTGTAATGAAAACGGCTCTTGATCCTGCTACTCCCGCTTGCGATTTGCAACAAGCATGCGATACAGGAATAGAAAGTGCCATTTATATAGCCAATAAAATAGCACTCGGACAAATTGAATCTGGAATAGCTGGTGGAGTTGACTCTATAAGTGATATACCTATGGCAGTAAGTGAGAATCTGAGAAAAATATTGCTTGATGCGCGAAAAGAGAAATCATTGGGAGGCAAAATAAAACAGTTTTTTAAACTTCGTCCAAAAGATTTTACTCCTTTAGTTCCTAGAAACGAAGAATCTCAAACGGGACTTTCTATGGGCGGACATACTGAAATTACAGCCAAATACTATAAAATTTCAAGAGAAGACCAAGACAATCTAGCGCTAAAAAGTCATTTGAATATGGCAAAGGCTTATGACGAAGGTTTTTTTGATGATATGATTACTCCTTTTCAAGGACTTGATAAAGACAATAACTTAAGAAGAGATAGTACTATAGAAAAACTAGCGAAGCTTCCTCCTGCATTTGATAAAGTAAATGGAACACTTACGGCTGGTAACTCTACTCCTCTTACCGATGGTGCGTCTTGCATACTTTTGGCAAGTGAAGAATGGGCGAAAGAACAAGGACTTCCTATCCTCGCCTATATTACTTTTGCTGAAGTTGCCGCCATCGAATATGTAAAAAACCAACAGAATCTTTTATTAGCTCCTTTATTTGCTGCAAGCAGAATGCTCGATAAAGCGGGACTAACGCTACAAGATTTTGATTATTATGAAATTCACGAAGCATTTGCAGCACAAGTTTTAGCATCATTAAAAATTTGGGAAAGCCCTGAACTCAGCAAAGAAATAGGATTAAAGAAATCTCTTGGTGCAATCGACAGAAATAAACTTAATGTAAAAGGAAGTAGTCTTGCTGCAGCACATCCTTTTGCCGCTACTGGCGGAAGAATAATTGGTGTAATGGCAAAACTACTTAACGAGAAAGGTTCAGGAAGGGGCTTTATATCTATTTGTGCAGCTGGCGGACAAGGAATAACAATGATTATTGAAAAATAAAACAAATAAAAATACTCAACAAATTGCTCAAATATTCTTAAGACTGGCTTTAGGAATTGGTTTTATATTACCTGTAATGGATCGTTTAGGAATGCTTGGCGCTCCGGGAGAACCAAATGTTGGTTGGGGAAATTGGGCTAATTTTGTAGATTATACCAACTCCTTAATGCCTTATCTCAATCATGATATTGCCAACGTAATGGGAATCATTGCAACGCTGGCAGAGGTTTTATTTGGTGTGCTACTAATTATTGGTTTTAAGACCAAATTATCTGCTTATGGTAGCTTTGCATTAACGTTATCTTTTGCTTTAAGCATGCTTATTTTTGCTGGATATAGAGCGCCATTTAATTATTCGGTATTTACAGCAAGTGCAGCTTCTTTGCTTTTAGCTTCAATTCCTGTTTATAATTGGAGCATTGACAAATTACTATCTAAAATGAAATTAATCGTTTTATAAGTTAACTGCACTTTGTCATTGGAATCTCTTTTTGTTTGTTTTTAAAAAGATGATGTGAATTAAAAACAAGCACCGAGATAAAAATGATTCCGTATGATAAAATTTGCAACGGTCCGCTTTGTTCGTGATAAACAAAAGTTGCCAAACCAAAAGCAATCATAGGATTAATATTTAGCAACATTCCCACTGTAGATGAGTTAAGACCTGTAAGTGCAAATAAGTTTAGCAATAATGGAAAAATAGTGAAGCCCAAAGCAATTATTTCGATACATAGATAAAAGTTAAACTCCGTTGGAATTGGTCCGCTGTATGCAGGGAAAAATGGCAATAAAAACAATGCCGATAAAGTGATATGAAAAGTAAGTACGATAAATTTATCAAATCCAATATTTACACGTTGGCTAACTAAATAACTCGCATAAGTCAAACCTATTACGATACTAAAAACCATATCCATGATATTAGCATACGATAAAAGCAAACAGCCTGTAACGCTTAATCCTACTGATATCCATTGCGTTTTAGAAAGTTTTTCATGCAAAATAAAATAAGCTAACAATGTAGTTAAGATTGGGCAAACTAAGTAAGCAAGTGATGTTGCCTTAACGCTCACATGATTCATTACATAAATAAATGTAAACCAGTTGGCTGTTAAAAATATACTTCCACCAATATTTAATAAAATCGTTTTACGCTTTTTTGAGAGTGGTAATGCTTTAAAAGTTTCGATTGCATCTTTTACCCTTTTTCGTTTAAAAACAAAAGTTATCAGCAACAATAATATACTACAACTAAAAACGCGGTAGAACAAAATGTCTAAAGAAGCATAAGAATGTATTGGTTTTAATACCAGACTAAAAAAACCCCAGATTGTATATGCCGTAATGGCTGCCAAGTAATATTTTGTGCTTTTCATGGGAACTTTTATTTACATTTTGTAATACAGCAAATTTCTAGAAAATAAAATAGCAATACAGATACAGTTTTATTAAATTGCAGCGCAACAGTTATCATTTTTAAAATGAAAAATACCAACTATTTATATTTACAATTTGCCGATCGTATTGAGAAACAGATAAAAGCAGGTCTTTTTAATGTTGGCGATAAACTTCCGTCAATACGAGAAGTCTGTGCCGAAACTGGATACAGTATGAGTACAGTAAGCAAGGCATATTACGAAATGGAAAGTCGTTCTCTTATTGAATCCAGACCACAATCTGGCTATTATGTAAGCAACATTTCGGCAAGAGCAATTGCTGAACCTACACCAAGTAGCCCGATAATAAGTTGTGCCAATATCGAACGGGAAGATTTAATAGACCTTGTTTATGGCAGTATGATGGATAAAAATGTAACTATGCTTTCTTTAGGATTTCCATCTAATGAACTTCTTCCTATTACTAAATTAAATAAAGGAATGATTCAAGCCATGCGACAATCACCTAATAGTGGTACTTGCTATGATGAATTACAAGGAAATCTTAATCTAAGGAAAGAAATTGCCAGATGGTCATTTACCTGGGGAGGCACATTAACCGAAGATGATGTAATTACAACATCTGGTTGCATAGGAGCTATATCGCATTGTTTAATGACATTGACTAAACCTGGTGATACTATTATTACAGAAAGTCCTGTTTATTTTGGAATCTTACAACTGGCAAAATCATTGGGTTTATATATAATGGAATTGCCTACTAACATGACAACAGGAATAGAACTTGACGCTCTGAAAAAAGCACTTATAACCAAAAAAATTACCCTTTGTTTATTAATGAGCAACTTTAGCAATCCATCAGGAAGCATGATGCCTGTGGAGCATAAAAAAGAAGTGGTTCGATTAATGGAGCACTATAATGTACCGCTTATTGAGGATGATATTTATGGTGATATGTATTTTGGAACTAGCAGACCAACCAATTGTAAAACTTATGACGAAAGCGGAATCGTACTTTGTTGCAACTCTGTATCTAAATCTCTTGCTCCTGGTTATCGTGTAGGATGGGTTTCGCCTGGAAAGTTTAAAAAAGAAATATTACGTACCAAGCTTTATCATACCGTATCTGCTACCACTATTACACACGAAGTAGTTGCTGATTTCCTCAAAAATGGAAGGTATGAAAATCATCTTCGAAAAATACGCCAAATTTTACATCACAATAGTATCAATTATATCAATACCATTCTGGAATCTTTCCCTGCAGGAACCAAAGTTAGTCAGCCACAAGGAGGATTTTTTCTTTGGTTAGAATTAGATAAAAAAATCGATACTGCCGTGTTTTATCAAATAGCCATGAAACATAATATTAGCATTGCACCGGGAAGAATTTTTACTTTTCAGGATCAATTTTGTAACTGCATGCGATTAAGTTTTGGGTTACCATGGAGTAATGAACTACGACAATCTATACAAACATTGGGTATGTTGGTTAGTAAAATGTAGATTAAAATATTAACCGTAAAGTTTGCAAACTGTGGGAGAAGATTTAACCATTAAGACATTAAGTATCATTAAGAATTGAACTTAATTTTTCTTTATTTCTTAATGGTGAAAACTGTGGTAAGAATTAACAGTAAAAAGAAATTCCTCAATATTGTCTTTTCGAGGAACGAGAAATCTTCGCAAGAAACTAACTCTCAGTTTTTTCTTAAATTGTCGAGCTACTCGTGGAGATTTCTCGTTCCTCGAAAAGACAAGTTTGGGGTTGTTTTGTGTAAAACTAAAGTTCTTACGACCTTGGTTTACAATCTAAAATCCTAACAGTCAAAACATTAATTATCCTTAAAAATTAAACTTAACTTTTCTTTATCTCTTAATGGTGAAAAAAACTGTAGCAAAAATTTAACTGCAAAGATTTTAAAAATCCGTTTTTATCCGCGTCTTTGCTTTAGCAAATCAGTATCATCCGTGTTCCTTTGTAGGCAATACTTGCTAGTAAACAGCACCTAAAATAATATTTCTAAAACTTTTATTAAAAAAATTAATCCTCCACATACCGATTGGTATTTATTTATTATTTTTGTTCCGTAATTTATTCGAAAATCAATCAGCCCCATGAATACTTCGGAATTTATACTAGATAAAGTTGCTCCTATTTTTAACAAACAGGGATATATTGGTACAAGTTTATCAGATATTACTAATGCAACTGGACTGACAAAAGGAGCAATTTATTGTAATTTTGCAAATAAAGAAGATTTGGCTCTAAAGGCATTCCAACTTAATGTAAGTGTAGCTATAATACCATTATTTAAACTAATTGCTACCACAGAAGGCAGTATTAATAAATTGTACACAATAACCAATTATCATCGTAGTTATTATGATCTGGTAAAAGACAGAGGTGGCTGCCCTATGCTAAGAGTTGGAATTGATACAAAATTTGTTAATCCGTTATTATTTAAAGCAGCCGAAAAACTATCTCAAAAGTTTATTTATGGATTAACTGATATTCTAAACGAAGGAATTGAGTTGAATGAAATTACCCCAAATATTGATGTAAAAAAATATGCTCAGATAATTTTATCTCTAATCGAGGGAAGTTCGCTTTTATCGTTTACCCATAATGACGAAACCTACATAAACAATGCAATGGATTGTATTGATAACATAATAATAGAAACTATTAAAAAGTAAAAAAAATTAACTCCCTATATACCAATTGGTATGTAGTGTAATTTAAAAGAAAATGGAAAAAGTATTAAAGACAAAAAGAAAAATCAGATTTCAGGATTGTGACCCATTCAATCATTTAAACAACTCAAAATATCTAGAATATTTTATTAATGCCCGCGAAGACCAAATCGCTGAGCATTATGGATTAGATATCTTTAAACTCATGAAAACATCAGCTTTAAGTTGGGTGGTTGCATCTAACCAAATAAGCTACATGAGACCAGCATTTACAATGGAAACTGTTGTTATAGATTCGCAATTAATTCAATATACTGATAACGTATTATTGGTAGAAATGAAAATGTGGAACGAAGATGAAACGGAACTAAAAGCTGTTCTTTGGATTAAATTTATTCATTACAGTTTTCAAACAAAAAAAGTAGCAAATCATGCTGATGATTTAATGCGTTTATTCCAAGCAGTTGTAGTTCCTGTAGAACAAACTGTTTTTGAAAATCGCTATATGGAAATAATAAAAAAGCTGAAAGAACATGCCTAAATTAGAAACTGTAGAGCAATTTATCTCGATGGTAGAAGCCAACGAGCATGATAAAGCGATCGAAAGATTTTATACCGAAGATGCATCTATGCAAGAAAACCAAGCGGAACCTCGTGTTGGTAGAGATTTTCTTGTTGCCAATGAGAAAAATGTACTTTTGAGAGTAAAATCATTAGTTTCTAAATGTATTCGTCCTGTTTTTATCAATGGTGATTTTGTAGTCATTCAATGGTATTTCAAATTTGAATGGAAAGATGGAACTTCTACGGAAATCGAAGAAATGACGCGTCAAAACTGGGAAGGAGAACTCATAAAGAAGGAACAGTTTTTTTATGATCCAAAACAATTCATCCCTGTTTAACAGTTTTACTAAACATAAATTTTGATACGATTTATTTAAACCATTAAAAGATTAAGAAAAGTTAAGTTCTTAATCTCTTAATGGTTTGTTTTTTTCTTACCGTTCATCACAAACTTATCATTTCAAAATAGCATCAGATTATGCGCCCTTCGACTCCGTTCAGGGTGACAAAATTGTGTTAGTTTCTTACGGAGACCCTTCGTGCCTCAGGGTGACAAGATTGTCGAGTTCCTTGCGTTGACCCTTCGACTCCGCTTTGGGTGACAAAATTGTGTTTAATTTGTTTGTAATTATACACAACTTTATAAATTAATAATTAACAACTGATAATTATTAATTACCTTAAGATTGGTGCAGCAAGACAACTTTCGGGAATATCAAATGCATTTACCAAAGCAACAGCATCAGGTCTTATATCCCAACAAAGCTGGTTAACCATTTTACGGATTGCTTTCGTTTTTACCGCTTCCATATATCCATCTTCAAGATACCAACCTTTATTTTTTTCGATTTGAGCGAGTGCATACAAATGGCATAATTTAGATAGAATCTCTTTAACGTTTGTATCTTTAACTGTTTCAATAGCAATTTGAAACTGCTCCAAAACGATTCGTTCCAAGTATGCCTGAGCGACATCTATCATTTGATGTTGCACCACATTAAACGCATCATAAGGTTCGAGTCCGCTGTCGATAAGTTTTTTTATTCGCTTTGCAGCAGATGCTAAAGTCGTTTTTTCTCTATGCTGAAAAGCGAATAAATGAAATTCATTGTCAAGCAAATGAGCATCTTCTGTTTTTCTGGTGGCAATTGGATTTTTTTCAGAAATAGCCGTTTTTGCATTTTCAAAAACATAATTTACGATTCCCAGTGCTCCCATTTCGCCAAATGATTTTCTGAATTCAGATAAGCGATTTTTTGCAACCAATTGCATTAAAACTGTATTATCACCTTCAAAAGTGGTGTAAATTTCAGTATCATTTTTTAAGGCATCAATTCTATTTTCAGATAAATATCCTTTCCCTCCACAAGCTTCACGACATTCTTGCAAAATATCTCTTGTGCTCCAAGTTGAGTATGATTTCATTCCTGCTGCAAGTGCTTCAATTTCCTGCATTTCGGAATCTTTCTTATTCAGGAATCGATTCGTAAGGTATTGCAAAGCAAAATGTACTGCATAGGTTTTTGCTAGTTGCGGAATCAAACGGCGTTGATGCATACGATAATTTAAAATCGGAACTTCCGAACCTCCTTCTGGTCCAAATTGTCGGCGTTGATCACTATATCTAATTGTTATTGCCAGTCCAGATTTGGCTGCAGCCAATGCCGAACGCGGAATTCCGATACGTCCACCAACTAATGTTCCTAGCATGGTAAAAAAACGACGATTATCACTCGGAATCGGACTTTCGAATTCTCCCTTTTCATTTACCGAAGCAAATCTATCCAGCATATTCTCTTTTGGGATAATCACATTATCAAAACTTATTGTTCCATTATCCACCCCATTCAATCCCATTTTATGTCCGCAATCTCCAATTGTAACACCTTTTATATTTGTACCGTTTGTGTCTCTTAAAGGCACTACAAATGCGTTTACACCATAATCAACATCATTTATAATTAGTTTTGCAAATACAGTTGCCATTTGTCCGTGTACAGCTGCATTACCAATATATTCTTTTTGTGCGTTTTTGTTCGGCGTATGAATTGTAAATGTTTGATCGTCGTGATTGTAAGTAGCTGTAGTTTCAAGCCCTTTTACATTCGAACCATGATGTGTTTCGGTCATGGCAAAACAACCAGGTAATCTGAGTGAACCTATATCTTTTAAATATTTACTGTAATGTTTTTCTGTTCCTAACGATTGTACACTCATTCCCCAAAGTCCAAATTGTACACCAAATTTTATTACCAAGCTTAAATCGTGATAACTCAGGGTTTCCATAATAGCAAAATAATCAGCTATATTTTCTCCTCCGCCATATTGCTTTGGATACGCCATATTACCAAAATTTTCTTTGGCAAGGATTTTACACCAATCATATACTTTTGCACGATACACATTAATATCTGTAGAAGTTTCATAAGCAAATTCAGGTTTACTAATAACCGATTTTACTCTTTTTATAATTGTTGCTTGTTCTCCATCCAGAATCTCTGTTAGTTTGGTTGAGTCAAAACTGCTTTCTGTTTTATAATTTGAAGTCAGAGAAGTTGCTGTTTTTTTGAAAGTACCAATGGCTTCCTGTCCAAAAACTCCAAGATCATTTTCTAATTTTGTAAAAACAGGTTCTAGCTCTTTAAGATTTTTATCATCTCCCGAAAGGGCAACAACAATATCGTATATGGATTTAACGGACTGTTTATCCTGAATACTTTTCTCTATTTCTAGTTTCCAACTAGTAAGTTGTTCTCTTGATGGTGGTACCGAAATATCTATTTTAGAAAGTAATTCTTCTCGCTCTTCTTTGGTAAGCCAGTTTTGTGAGCGAATAAATTCTTGCAACGTAACGAACTCTTTTTGGGTTAAAAGATCATCCGACCAAACAAGGTGAAAAAGAGGTATAAAGGATTTGAGTCTTGAGTTTTCCATAGCAATCTTAATTTTTAACTTTTGTTAAATTAAAGAATTTTGTTAACTAAAGTGCGTTAAGGATGTCATAATTAATTTTATTTAGTGATTTATATGAAATGTTAAAGAAATAATTCTGTGTGAGAAATAGTTTATTTTGTATCTTCGTTAATCAGGTGATGCTCAGTACTATTTTAAACTTCAACAAAGATTTTATGAAAAAAAGTATTCTATTACTTATTACATTCTTTTTCGTATCTACCTCTTATTCTCAAGTTTTAATTTCTATGGTGTTTGGAGACAAACTAAACTCTCCTTTTCTTGAGTTTGGTCTGGAAGGTGGTGTTAATTTATCAACCATTTCTAATCAGGAAACGACTGGTTCGAACATCGGGTTTAACCTTGGTTTTTATTTTGATATTCATTTGAAAAAAAGTCTAAACTGGATGGTAAATACTGGAGTTATTGTAAAATCTCCAATGGGAGCTCATGGTATACCAGTGTATTCTTTAGAAAACGAAACCTTAGATAATACTTTTGAAGGTGGATATGTAGATAGAGAAATTCGTTATTTTAATGTGCCGATTTTAATTAAATATAAATTTGACAACAATATTTATGTCAAAGCTGGCCCTCAATTTGGACTATTAAGTAAAGCTTTTGATAGATTTAGAAACAAAATTGACGGTGATAACGTAATCTACAAAAACGATATTAAAGATCAGGTACGTGTCATAGATGCTGGTGTCGCCCTTGGTTTAGGATATCGTATAACTGCAGGAAATGGTATAAATGTTGGAATGCAATATTATTATGGTTTGGTTCCTGTAATGAAAGGAGATGGACCTAACCAATACAATCGTTCTCTTTATTTAACGGCTGCATTCCCAATAGGAAAAGGTAAAGCTGCCAAAAGAGCCGCTGAGAAAAAAGCACTCGAAGAAAAAAATGGCATTCAATCTAAATGATTTTGGTGAAATACAAAATGTAATTAATTGTGTAAATTAAATTGTTCTTTATATTTTATAATATGAATAAAATCAAACACTAATTGCACCAATTATCACGAACTGATTCGTGAAAATTGGCGCAATTTGCGGCGAAAAACAATTTGATATTAGCTTTAGAATTTATCCATTTACTTTAGCATTCATCATTTTGCTAACAATATTAATCACTGCTTTTCTAGGTAACAATCTTGGCAAAAATGATTGTAAATAGTTTGTAGTACCAACTATTTTAAAGCTTTTGTTTTTTAATAATGCCGAGATTCCTTGTTTGGCAACTGTTTCTGGAGTATCTGCAGCCATTCCTTTAGTATTTGCTTTTGCGACTGATTGAAATCCTGTAGTAGTATTCCCTGGGCAAAGTGCTGTAATCGTTACTCCTCTTTTAGAATATTCGCCATATAATGCCTCTGAGAAATCCAATACAAATGATTTACTTGCACAATATGTTGCAACATAAGGACATGGTTGTAATGCTCCAGTCGAAGCTACATTTATGATTCCGCAATCCCCTTTTTTCAGCATATCTGGTAATACGAGATGACATAATTTTACAAGAGCATTAATATTAATTTCAATCATTTCGTCATAATCTTCCATACTTTCGTCAAGAAAATTTACCCATTTACCAAATCCTGCATTATTTACCAATAAATCTACCGACAATCGAGCTTGTTTTATTTGATTATACAATTTCTGCGGAGTGTCTTTTTGCAAAAGATCACCAGTAAATACAGTCACTTGCACGTTATGTTCTTTTGAAATTTTATGAGCTAGAATTTGTAGTTTATCTTCTGATCTGGCTGTTATGATAAGATTTGCTCCTTGCTTTGCTAATTCATAAGCAAATGCTTCGCCAATACCAGATGAAGCTCCGGTAATAAGTGCGGTTTTGTTTTTTAGTGTTTTCATTTCTTTAATTATTATCTGATACAAAATTCAGTAATAACCAAAGCAATCTACTTAACGTATGTTAGGAAATTATCTGTTTCCTAATTCGGCTTAAACTCTCTGGTTTAATTCCTATAAACGACGCTATATATTGTAGTGGAACATTTTGGATCATAGCTGGATTATCTTTTACTATTTTTAGATAACGCTGTTCTGCTGATAAAGCAACAATGTCATTGGTTCTTTGTTCATTATAAATTAAAGATTTTTCGTAAATGATTCTAGCAAAATCTGCCCACTTTTGGCTTTTATTGCATAATACATCAAAATCCTTTTTTGTAATTCGTAATACTTCGCACGCAGTTATACATTCGATATTATCTACAGCAGGAATTCCAGTTACAAAACTATTAAAAGAAGTAATAAATCCCGAAGGACAATTAATATGTGTTGTAATTTGATTGCCATTCTGGTTATAAAAAACTCTAATAAAACCCGAGTTGATAAAATATAAATACCGAGCTACCTTACTCTCATTTTCTAAAATTTCTCCTTTACTACAACTTACTGGCTCAAAGAAATTTTCGACCAATATAACATCTGAATTATCGATAGCAATAATCTCTGCTACAAGCTCAAGTAGTTTTGTGTACATGAATTACATTGGTTTTATAAGTTCCTGCAAAGCTACAAACTCTTTCTGAGTTAAAAGATTATTAAAGGTGCAAAGGTTTTTTTAAGGTGCAAAGGGACAAAGGTTACTTTTACTCTAAAAAAATAGAATATATTAGTATCTCTAAATAATTAAACCCTAAAATTATGAAAACAGATTTTTATACTAAATTCATATTAACTGTAATTGCAGTATGTCTGACTATTTTAACGTTACAAAATGTAGACATTATTCCGAAAGCATATGCTGTTGAGAAAAACGATAATCTTAATGTACTAGCTACAAAAAATTATGGATTAGTTCCTGTAAATGCAAATGGGACTATTGATGTAAATATTAAATCCTGCGCTCCAAGTTTAAACGTTAATGTAAACAATAAGGTCGATGTAAATATTGATAAAGTTGGCGGTGGTTATGTTTCTAGTGGCGGTCCGATTCCTGTGAAGATAAAATAGGTTTTTTCTAAGGTGCAGAGGTGCAAAGGTTCTGAGGCACTAAGGTTTCTCTCTTAAGGTACAAAGTTGCAGAGGTTCTGAGGTACTAAGGTTTCGAACACTTATGGCGGGACGCTCGCACTAGCACAGAGAGATAGCAATTGCAAATAACATGTTATAAACATTGCCAACGGTTTCAAGCGTTGGAGCGCAATATATTATCTCAATCTATATCACACGGTTGAAACCATGGGCTATAAGTTTCTGAGCAATTCTAAATTATCAATTGTCAACTATCAATTATCATTTGTTAGTTATCAATTAAAAAGTTTCTCCTGCATTAAGATAGAATCCTTTTGAGCTTCGTCCCCAAGCATAATCAACAATAAGGTTTGTGCGGGTTGCTTTATCTATTAAAATACGTAAACCAACTCCTATTGCTGGCTGTACGTATTGAAAAAGTTTTTCGTTGGTATCTGAATTACTCGCTGTTGTAAAATTTGTAAACACAGTACCACTAAACATTTGATTGCAAGTTATAGGAAATCTAAACTCTGTAGATAAATATACTAAGTTGGATCCTCTAAATAATCCTTGTGTATACCCTTCTCCGCTCCTACTACGCTGATCCCATCCTATTGCGGGTAAATTAAGGTAAGGAACTTTTCCGCTTGTTACAAACTGCCCATATGCCCAAAATGCTAAGATATAACGTTCGTTTGTTTTACTTAGCGGAATAAATTGTCTGTATTCCGTATATAATACATTACTATTTCGCTGATTATTGAATAGATCCGGATTTATTCGATAATTAAAATTCGCAAATATTCCATGCGTTGCATTTACCTGATTGTCTCTGGAATCATACACGAGATTTAGACTAAAACCATTTACAAAATATTCTAAATCGTTAAATCCATTTTCCTGACTATAATTGTAATGATAGGTATATTGCCCGTTGGCAACATCCAGGTTGTAATCTTTTATCGAAGCGTACCAATCAATATCGATTCCTGCTCCTACATAAAAATTCTTTTTTACTTCCCATGACATCGCCTGATGGAATTTAAAATAATTATAATCCATAGGCTGAGCCAACGCATCAATATCAAAATCTGCATCTTGATTATTACCCGGAATAATTGAGGTTCCTAATCCGTAATTTGGCTGAGAAAAAACATACAATCTATAATCTCCGTTTAGGTATATTTTATTGCCTTTTAATAAAACACTATTCTTTGCATTAATAAGTAATTGCTTTTTTGTAGTGTACGTTACTCCCAAATTTATAATCGAATACTTATCCTCAATTTCTTTTCCTTTAAATGTATATTGGGCAACTCCCCCAAACATAAATCCTGTAGCTGGTTGCGAACCAATTACAGGAATAACGAGAAAAAAACTGTTTTTAGCAGGTTTTTGATCCTTCAGTGTATCTTTCTTTTTGAATAGGTCAAAGAATGTTTTAGGTTCGCAAGTTGCTTTTTCGTTTTGTGCAATCGTACTATTTTGCATGAATATAACCAACAATATTATTGTCGCTTTAGTGAAGTATTTTTTCTTTCTAAAGAGTATATTCATCTACAAATATCATTTTGTTCCTAAAACTAATTATTCGACTGTTGCTACTACATCTGTTGCTGGTACAATTGGAACTATTTTTTTAATTGCTGGTATTTCCCATTTGCCTTTTAGCATTTGTTCATTTGGAGAATATACTCG
Source organism: Flavobacterium sp. AJR (assembly GCF_002156885.1). Classification (NCBI taxonomy): domain Bacteria; kingdom Pseudomonadati; phylum Bacteroidota; class Flavobacteriia; order Flavobacteriales; family Flavobacteriaceae; genus Flavobacterium; species Flavobacterium sp. AJR. The sequence continues at coordinate 14,641 of NZ_NCWQ01000041.1, forward strand.
CAATACGATATTAAAATCTCCTGATGATACTGGCAACCAATTACTTTCTCTAATTTTCCCAGGATATGATCTCTGAAAATAGATATCTATTGAACCATCTGCGTTTCTAATTAACTTATCACGATTACCTATCGTAAAACGATTCATAGGATTGCCTGCCGCGAATAATCCTTTAGAGTCATAGGCTGTTAATGACCAGAAAGCATTTGCCAATGGAACCTGTTCTTTATTAAAGTGAATTGTATATTTATTAGCACCATTAAGTTTTTCGCCATCTTCGTCATTTATACAAAATGAGTAAATTAAATCTTGCGGAAGATTAATCTCTAATCCTGAGTATGCAACCTCAGCTCTGCGTTTATAATCGGTTCCAAAAACTCCTATTTTTGTATCTATTGGACTCCATCCATTTTCGAGCTTTGGTGGCGATTTAATGTCTTTATCTAACTCCCCTAATATTTTCTCAGGAAGTCCTCTTAAAGCAGCTTGTACGGAACTATTAAAGGAACTTAAATTGAATTTTGTCCCTGGTTTAATTCCTATCGTTGCAAGCAATTTTATTGTTTCGGCATCTGCCTCTTTTGGCGGATTATTTGCCATTAACTGGTTTACATAATTAAAAAACTCTCCGATAGGTATTTTCGAAACAATTTCTGTTGGCGTACCTTTTGGTACCGATGAATCGATTTTTCCTATTGGTGCAATATAATCTGCTCCCCAACTGCTTAAAGGTATAAGTTTGTATAAGCGTTGTAGTTTGTAAACCTTTAGTCCATCGACATAACTATTCATCTGGATTCTGCTAATAATACGAACTATATTGGTTGGTGATTTAATCTCTTCCATTCCTATAGGAACAGGCTCATTAGATTTTGGTCCTGTTATTAAAAAATTTGCCGCAGTTGTTCCTGTTGTTCTTTTGCCCACAGAAGAGAATACATTTGTATAAGCATCCTCCATAGAAAGTTGGTAATATCTACCATATGTATCTGGAACAGAAAGTACCACAGGTCCTTTGCCCAAATCTAGCCAAGCCGATGAATAATAGGTGTCGGCATTAGGATATAAACCATTTTTAAGGGTTGCATCAGGAAACGCCGATTTATGACTAAACTGGTTCATGGGTGCTACTACATTATTTGGCACCTCAGTATTAGTTAATTGTCTTCGGGTAATATCCATTATTACTAATGGTAAACCGTATAAATAGGCTGCTTCAGCTGCTTGCATAATGGTATTATCATCGGCAACAGCAACTGTTTCTTTTGCCTTATCCTCTTTTTTTTCCTCTTTTTTGCATGCTATAAATAAGCAAATTATAAAAAGTGTAATAGTAAAGTTTTTCATAAGTTTTGGAATTTAATACAAAGCAAAATTATATACTTTGTAATTAATAAATATTCTCGAAACATCAATTATTAAAAAAATTATGTGACCAACTTAATTAAATTAAAAAATTTCTTACAAGTTACGTTTTATAATTAAACTCTCAAACCTTAAAATTAATTTTACTTTTTAACCTATCCTATTTAAACCTGCGAATTCTGTTGCATTTTACAATATGCAACAGACTTACTTCATTTTAGGCACAAAAAAATCCCGATTACAAAAAGTAATCGGGATCATGCAAACTAACTAACCAACCATTGAAGCCCTAATTATTAAGCTCCAAAAGCATCTTTAGTGAACTATTTTAATTTAAATTTCACTTTCGTTTTAATGTCTGTAGAAGAAGCTCCAATTAATGCCTCAAAATCACCAGGTTCTGCAACCCAGTCATGCTTAACAGGGTCGAAAAAGCTTAAAGCAGCTTTATCTACTGTAATTGAAACTGTTTTTTCTTCTCCAGCTTTTAAGCTTACTTTTTCAAAACCTTTTAATTCTTTGATAGGACGTGGTAAAGAAGATTTTAAATCACTTATGTATAACTGAACTGTTTCTGAACCGTCTTTGGTTCCTGTATTTTTCACTTTTACAGTAAATGTAATTTTATCTGCAGCCGTTATTTCTTTCGCGCTAGCGGTAACATTTCCGTATTGAAAAGTAGTGTAGCTTAATCCGTGTCCGAAGCTGAACAATGGTTTAACTTTTTGCTTATCTGCCCAACGGTATCCTACAAATATACTTTCGTTATAAGTCACCTCTGGACCTCCAGGAAATTCTCCTAAAGCGTGTGCTCCATTATCTTCTAATTTTACTGGGAAAGTAAATGGTAATTTTCCTGATGGATTAGTATCTCCAACTAAAACTGATGCCAAAGCATTACCAGTTTCAGATCCTAAAAACCATCCTTGTACAATTCCTGGTACTTCGTTTACCCACGGCATTGCTACTGCATTTCCAGAAATATTTACAAATACAAGGTTTTTATTTGCTTTAAGCAATTCAGTTACAATTTTATCCTGATTGTACGGAAGGTCTAATGACAAACGATCTACACCTTCAGCATCTTGATGATTACTTTTGTTTAATCCACCAATAAACAATACAATGTCGGCCTTTTTAGCAACATCTATAGCTTCTGCTAATAATTGTTCTGCCGAACGTTTTTCTGATAAATCTTGCCCAGATGCAACTCCATTATAACTACTTTCTGCATCACCTACATATCCACGAGCATAGGTAATTTCAGCGTGAGATCCGATTCTTTTCTTTAAACCATCAAGTGGAGAGATTTCATATTTTGCTTTCAAAGATGAACTACCACCTCCTACTGTCATCATCTTGATTGCATTTTCTCCAATAACTGCAATTTTCTTAGTTTTGTTAAGATTAATTGGCAATATATTATTTTTGTTTTGCAATAAAACAATTCCTTCTTCGGCAATTTTACGACCTGCAAGACCATGCTCTTCAGTTCCAAACGAACCATAAGGTTTGTTTCTGTCCATTGTTGTAAGGAATGCCAATCGAAGTATGTTGCGTATTTTTTGATCTAATTCTTTCGTTCCTACTTTTCCTGATTTTATTAAATTCAGGTATGGTTTTGCCAAATAATAGTTATCATATGCATTGCTTGTTCCTGCAGATAAACCATTTGTCCATGTTCCGAATTCCATATCCAGACCATTTGTAATTGCTTGTTCAGTATTACTAACGCCTCCCCAATCGGCAACAACAGCTCCTTTAAAACCCCATTCTCCTCTAAGAATATCGTTTAACAAAAACTCATTGTGGCAGTTAGGTTGTCCTTTGTATTTATTGTAAGACCCCATAATTGTCCAGGCATCTCCTTCTTGAACTGCTGCTTTAAATGCTGGTAAATAGATTTCGTACAAAGCACGATCATCTACATTTACATTTACTGTATGACGATTTGTTTCCTGATTATTTAATGCAAAATGTTTTACACAAGCTGCAACTCCGTTTGCCTGAACACCTTTAATGTAAGGCACAACCATTTTTGAAGCCAAAAACGGATCTTCGCCCATGTATTCAAAATTACGCCCGTTAAGTGGTGATCTGTAAATATTTACTCCAGGCCCTAATAAAACATTTTTATTACGGTAACGAGCTTCCTCACCTATAGATTTTCCGTATAATGCAGACATTTCTTTGTTCCAGGTTGCAGCAAGAGCTGTAAGCGCAGGAAATGCAATACAAGAATCATTTGTCCATCCTGCCTGATCCCATTCATCCCATAAAACTTCTGGGCGAATACCATGAGGACCATCGGTCATCCAGAAATCAGGAATTCCTAAACGTGGTACTCCAGGCGAACTAAATTTTGATTGCGCATGAACCATTGCTATTTTTTCTTCTAATGTCATTCTTGCAAGTGCATCCTCTACACGTTCCTGAATTGGCTTTTTATCATCTAGATAAACTGGCACTTTATTTTGTGCATTCATTCCGAATGAACCCAATAAAAGCAAAACAACAACTGCTTTAATGTTTCTAAACATAACTACTTATTTATTTTAATATAAAGACTAAACTTAAATTCTAGCTAATCTTAAACTAAGATTCCTATAATTAATATTGTAAAACTAAAACGTTATAGTTTACATAAGAAGTCTTATTATAGAAAAGTAGTGAATTAAAAACATAAACAACTAACCAACAAATAGTTAATTAATTTTATAGCACAAAAAAAGTAGTAGATTTAAAATAAATTATTGCGTTTTAGCCACAATTAAGCCAATTTTCATAACCATTTCTTCAAAATCATTACGAGAAACTGCAGCCTTATTTCTCGCCCTTGTACGATAATTGTAAATGGTGCTTAATGAGTAACGAAGAAAAGCTGCGATTTTTACACTATCACTAATACCAAGACGTATTAATGCAAAAATTCGTAGTTCGGTATTTAATAGTTCGCCCTGCTTAAGTACAATTTGTTCTTCTTTTATAAGCAAAGAATTAAAGTCTTTTACAAAAGTAGGATATAGATTTAAAAAGATGGTGTCAAAGTTCTTGTACAACTCTTCGAGTTCATTATCGACCAAGGTGGTTGATTTTAAAATTTTATATAACTCATCAAACTGTTTGGCGGTAGCCTTCTTGTTTAGGGTAATACGGTAATTTTCTAGTTTATTGATGTAAGTAGAACAAAGACTAAAAAAATGCGCGATGTACTCTTCTTTAATATGATTAGATTCTGATAATTGAGCGTTTCTTTCTTGCAACTGATTATTTGTGTTACTAATATCAGCGTTTAGCTTTACCAGTTCTTCGCTTGTTTTCGAAAGTTCTTCTTTTATTCTCGAAACTCTTTTCATCTGCTTGTAAACATAAATTACAGCTACAACAAGAAAAACAGAAAGTATGCTTATAAATAAAAGGTACAACTGCAATTGGCTTTTGCTTTTGGCTTCTTTCTCTAAATAGGCAGTATTGATAATCGAATATACTTCGGACATTTGTAGCGTACGGAATTGTACATTACAAAAAATAGCATCTTCGATAGCCGATCTTGTTAATTTATAAGCCGTATCTACATCACCTAATTCATAATAAACCAATGCCAATTCCTGGATAGAAGCATTGTCTTTTATAGAGTTTTTTAAATCTGCAGTAGCAGAGATTGCGTAATATATTTTCTTTAATTCCAGATTCTCTTTCTTTTTATTGATGCTTCCCAAAAGATAAGCAATCATAGCATATTGCGGATTGTCATCATTTGTTTCTTTCAATAATTTTATCAAATCTTTCTCTGTACTATCAATTTTTCCTTCAGAAATATTCTTTTCGGCTAGATTGATCTTGTATTTCAGCGATTGCGGATTTAGTATTGCCAATAATGAATCACGATACTTTATAACCTGTTCTACATACATCGGATTATAACTATTGGTCGAATAATGCGAGAAAAACTCACGATATCCTTCATAGTAATCTGGAAGTAATTGGGGGGATAATTGCTTTTTGTTTATGCCTTTTAAAATTTCTTCGGACTCGCGGTATCTCCCCGATGAAGAATATAGATTTGCTAATTGCAATTGAGCCGTTTCTTCTAAATCTTTTTTATGAAGTTCATTGGCAATCTTCAGATTCTTTTTTACATAAAAAATAGCCGAATCTGAATCAAATTTTTGGTATTCCTTATATAAACTCTTGTTGTAATTATACTCCTGATAATCGGTTAAATCAGTCGATTTTATCTTTTTGAAATTAGCAATACGCTCTTCCTTTAACTCAACATATTTCTGCTTGTTCTTTAATGCTAAATTCAGTTTTACAAATACCGAATCGGCTCTGTTTTCAGCATAAGCAGGAAAGCATACAATAACAAGAAAAAGAAACAAAAGAGTATTTTTCAAAACCGTTTTTAGATATAAATAATTATGATAGCCAAAGATAGTAAAGTGCAATTAAAGAAATATATATTTTTGAAGGTTCTATTCTAAGGTACTAAGATTCTAAGGTTCTAAGGTTTTAAGTAACAAAGGCTCAAAGGTTGCTCAGTTTGCACATAAAACAATCGTGATAATGCTTTGCGAACTTTGCGTAATCCTTTGCGCTCTCTGCGGTTAAAATTTTGCCACAGATTAAAAAGATTTCAAGCTTTGCCTAAATTTCTCAAAACAAAACTTTGCGCTCTTTGCGTAAATCTTTGCGAACTCTGCGGTTAAATTCCTTAATGGTAAATCGTTCTAAATGAAAAAAGCACCCAATCATGGATGCTTTTATTTATCTTGTAAAAGATTCAGTTCTTATTTAAAATTAAAGCTAAATACGGCTCCTAAACCAAACTGATATGAAGCTACATAATCGGTTACAGCTACCGGGCCATAATAATATGTCCAATAATAGCTATTTCCTACCGCAGTGCTAACAGATTGCAAATAGGCATTTAGGTTTATTGATAGTAATGAACTTGTTCTTAGTTTTACACCAGCTTTAACATCCCATGCAAAATTAGTATCACTACCATTACGTGGTATTTGGACAATTGCAACTCCAAGACCTCCTCCTAAATAAGGGGAAACATTAGATGAACCGGTATCAAAATAATAAGTTCCTTCACCAAGAATAAAATTAAAAGTTGATTTATCATCACCAGCATTAATTTGATTTCCTAATATGTATATAGGTAAATCAACCTGCTGTCTTAAATATTTTAATTCGACAGAAGCGTTCTTTGTAATAAAATACTCAAAACCAGCACCATATTCAAATCCATCACCTACTTCTCCAGAGGAATTATAATACGATACTTTATCAGAAAAAGTATATCCTCCGTATAGGTTAAGAGAAAAAGAATTTGCGTCTTGGGCTTTCACTCCCATCGACACTAAAAAAACAACAAATAATAGACTGAAATGTTTCATAATTTTTGATTTTGATTATTAAAATGTAATTCCGTTTGGGGCAATAAAATAATTATAATCCTAAAATTAATCTTACTTTTTTAATCAGCCTATTTTTCTCAAATAAGTATGTTTCATTTTCTAAAATGGAACATAATTTGCCTAAAATCTCCAAAAAAACTAAAAATTTGCGTTTTAAATAGTTAGTATTTTCTATCTAAAAAAATAAAAATTTAATTCTTTAATTTATCCCAAAAAGTCTTATTAATTTATAACTTCGGTTTTTTTGACCAAAAATCAGGCGCGTCAAGTCAATATTTACGGAAGAAAAGGAAAAATATTTTTTTATATGATTTACAAGAAATCACTTAAAGCAAAGAATAGAACAAAGCCAGTTTTAATAAAAACATTATAAAATATCTAAAAACAAAAAAACAATGCACAAGATTAGTACGCTAAGATTTACATTCCTATTACTATCAGCCATGACGATAACTTTAAATGGAAATGCACAATCTAATAAAGGATTAATATCTCCATCTAATGCTACAATAAATAATAGGGCTAATAAACAAAAATTAGAAAATCAGAATCAAGAAAATGCGAAAAAATGGCTGATTAAAACTATTGAAACCAATTTTAATAAAGACACTTATGAAATGAGTGATATGACAACCAAAACCTATGCTCAATATAAAAGTGATGCCATAAATATTGAGTATGATAATGGACTTACGGAAGAGTCTTTTAAGAAAAAATGGAAAAATAAATTTGATACCAAATACGTTGGCATGAATGGTTTTCTTGTTCCAACACAAGATTATGGAAAAATAAAAGTATCTAGCTGCAAATTATTATATGTAATAAAAGACAAAGGCTTTGTTTTTGAAACCATAATTAAAGATCTTACTTTAAAAACAAGTTATAAAAGAGATATAAAAGTGATTCCATCTGGTAAATCATTTTTAATAGCCGATGTTAAGGAATATTAATAAAAAACGAAACATATTTTCTTTATTAAAAACCAAGCAAATTTATAAATTCAGATTTCATTCAAAATTGAATTAGTAAATTGCAGTATGAAAATTTTGATAATAGAAGACGAATTAGAAATAGCTGCAAGTATAAAAAGCTATTTTAAGCCCAATGGTATTCATTGTGAGACATCTGGAACATACAAAGATGCTCTTGATAAAATCAATGCTTATGATTACGATTGTGTATTATTAGACTTGATGCTTCCTGATGGAGATGGTTTTGATATCTTAAAAGAATTAAAAAAAAGAAATAAAACCGAAGGAGTAATTATTATTTCTGCCAAAGAAACACTGGATACCCGAATTGAAGGTTTTAACCTTGGTGCCGATGATTATTTGACTAAACCATTTCATTTATCTGAATTACTAGTGCGAATTCAAGCGCTTATTAGACGTAAAAACTTTAAAGGAAATAATAATGTTATCTTTAATGAAATTGTCATTGATATTCTTTCTAAAACTGTCACAGTAAACAATACCAGACTAGATATCACAAAAAAAGAAATAGACTTATTACTATTTTTAATTGGTAATGAAACCAAGGTGCTATCCAAAGGTGCTATAGCCGAACATCTTTCGGGAGATATGGCGGATATGCTCGACAATCATGATTTTGTTTACGCGCATATAAAAAACTTAAAAAAGAAACTAAACAATGCAGGAAGTGGCGATTATATAAAAACGGTCTATGGTTTAGGATATAAATGGGATAATGAATAAGAAACTTTTAAATAAAACAACGACCAGTTTTTTGATATTCTCAGTTTTTATACTGTTAATATCAGTTCCTGTTTTTTACTACATTACCGAGCGATTATATCTGGAAGAAACCGATGAAACGCTCACTTTGCATAAGGATGAATTCTTAAAAAATGAGTTATCAAAATTTGATAACAAAGACATCGCTTTATGGAATAAATACAATCGAAACGTTCAAATTATTCCATCTCATATTGCTGTTAAAGACACCATTTTTAATAAAGTTTATTTTGATGAACTAGAAAATGAAAATGAACCTTACAGAGAACTTAATGCTCCAATTATAATAAATGGACAACCATACACTTACATAGGAAGAATTAACCTGATAGAGACTGAAGATTTGGTAACAAGTATTGCTATGTTATTTCTCGTTGTAATTATCATTTTACTTTTAGGGATATTAATCATTACCAAAATTTCGTCCAGAAAACTTTGGAAACCATTTTACGATACGCTAGACCAAATTCAGGGATTTGAAATAGACAAAAATAAGACCCCTCGTTTTATGGATACTGATGTAGAAGAATTTGACCGTCTTAATAAAAGTCTTAATCGTCTTATCGAAAAAAATACTGATATTTATAACAATCAGAGAGAATTTGTCGAGAATGCTGCACATGAGTTACAAACCCCATTGGCACTTTTTCAGACAAAAATTGATACCCTTTTTCAGCTTGATATAACCCAAGAACAATCGGAGGTTTTAAGTTCTCTAAACAAAGATGTTTCCAGGCTTAATAGACTTAATAAAAATCTTTTGTTATTATCTAAAATTGAAAACGAAAATTATCTCGACAAGCAACCTATTGTTATAAATGAGTATTTAAAAAAGCATCTCGATTTCTTTACAGAACAGGCAAAGGCTAAAAACCTCAACATTGTTATCGAATATACCGAAAAACTAAAAATAGAAGGAAATCCATCGCTAACAGAAGTACTTATTAATAATTTGTTTCTTAATGCTATTAGACACAATATTAAAAATGGAAAAATTAGCATTATAATTACTGGCGATTCTATTACGTTTTTAAATACTGGTCAGGAAACACCATTGGTTGTCGATAAATTATTCAATCGTTTTTCTAAATCAAATCCTTCATCACAAGGCAACGGATTAGGAATGGCGATTATAAAGAAAATAACTGAAATAAGTCATTGGAAAATAGACTACGCATTCGAAAATAATTTGCATCGTTTTACCGTTAAATTCTAAAAATTCAAACTTCCTACAGATTCCAAGAGTAATTTTGAAGTAGATATTCATCAATCAAAAAATAAAAAAATATGAAAACCTCAATACTAACACTTTTTGCAATACTAACTTCGGCTTTTGCAATGGCACAGGCTCAGGATTTAGACCCAAAAGATGTTCCTGGAATTGTAAAATCGACTGTTTTAATAAAATTTCCAGATGCAACAAATATAAAATGGGAAAAAGAAAAGGATAATTACGAAGCCTCATTTATTTATGAAAAACAAGAACAATTTGCTTTATTAGATCCTTCTGGAAACCTCATCGAAACCGAAATAAAAATAACGAAAGATGATTTGCCTAATAGTGTTTTGCCATACGTTAAAGTTAATTACCGTCGCAAAAAAGTTAAAGAAGTCTCTAAAGTTACAGACGCAAACGGCAAAGTTTTTTATGATGTAGAAATCTATAAAAAAGATATACGATTTGACCATAAAGGAAATTTCGTAAAAGAAATCGACGAATAACCTACAACTTTCGTCTAGAGAACGTATCAGACTCTCCCTAGTCCTGATACATTTTTAACTGAAACACATTTTTAAAAACAGAATTTACAAATGCTATATAGAGTAATCATCTATAACTAGCAAAGGAATCTATTTGCCTATTTTTTTGGCAAAACAAATCATTGAATACCATATAAAATGAAAGCAAAAATAATTTTGTTGCTTGCTCTGGCTCTATTTATAGCTACAAAAGTAACAGCACAAACCAAAACGGTTACCATATCTGGAATAATAAAGGATAAGACTTTAAAGACTTCAATTCCTTATGTAAATATTGTTTTAAAATCATCCAACAATCAGTCATTTATTGCAGGAACAGTTAGTAACGAAGAAGGTCGTTTTACGTTATCGAATATTAACTCCGGGAATTATATCTTAGAAATTAGTTTCTTAGGATATAAAACCAAAAATCAATCCTTATATGTAGGTACATTATCAGAATTTCTGCATTTATCCAATATAGAACTTGAGGAGGATATAAACACATTAAATGAAGTGGTTGTAAAAGCATCTAAAACCGATGAAGTATCGGCTAAAATGGATAAAAAAGTTTTCTCTGTAGCCGATAATATTACCCAAAGTGGTGGTTCGGTTTTACAATCTATGCAAAGTCTTCCCGGCGTTACTGTACAAGACGGAAAAGTACAATTGAGAGGCAATGATAAAGTAATGGTTCTTATCGATGGGAAGCAAACTGCATTGACTGGTTTTGGTAATCAATCGGGATTGGACAATATTCCTGCATCGGCAATAGAAAAAATAGAGATTATAAATAATCCTTCGGCTAAATTTGATGCCAATGGTAATGCGGGAATTATTAATATTATCTACAAAAAGAACAAACAAGAAGGTTTTAACGGAAAAATAGGTATTGCATCTGGATATGGTTCTTTATGGGAACGTAAAGCTAATTTGCCAACCATACGACCGCAATACCAGGTTACACCAAAAATTAATCCTTCGCTTTCGCTAAATTATCGCAAAAACAAAATTAACGCCTACTTACAAGCCGATTATTTATATACCGAAACACTCAATAAAAATGAGTTTGTTACCCGAACTTATGATGATGGCACTGTTATAAACCAGCAAACAAAGAGAAATCGCGATACCCATTTTACAACTATTAAAACAGGGCTGGATTGGAATTATAATGAGCAAAATACATTTGCATTCTCGGGTATGTTTGGGAGCGAAAAGATTATTGATAATGGCGATGAACCCTTTTTTAATCAAGACTATTCGCAACGTTTACGATTATGGCAATTTCTAGAAGATGAACTAAAAACAACAGTAATGGTTTCGGCATCTTACCAACATAAATTTAAAGAAGCAGGTCATAAATTAAACGCAGGAATTAATTACACCTATCACAGAGAAGACGAGAAGTATTTCTTTGATAATATTATGCCCCCCTTTACAGGAAAAGATTCCTTTAAACTACTTTCTGACGAAAAAGTAATCGATATAAATGTCGATTATATTCAGCCTTTAAAATACGGTCGTTTTGAAACTGGATTAAAATTCCGAAACAGAGAAATCCCTACCAATATGCAATTTTTCCCTGGTATAAATTCTCCTTTGGATCCAAATGCTGGTGGCTGGGCAACCTACAAAGAAATTATCCCGGCATTGTACGGAAACTATATATTCGAAAATAATAAAATCGAAGCCGAAGCTGGTTTACGTGTCGAATATGTTAAGTTACAATATGACGTAAATCCCAACCATCCTACATACAAAAGTGATGGTTACGATTATACACAGCCCTTCCCTAGCCTTCGATTTGGTTATAAAATAAATGACAAGAATAAAATAACGGCTTTTTATAATCGTAGAGTCGATAGACCAAGTGAAGTAGATATTAGAATTTTTCCTAAATATGATGATGCCGAAATTATAAAAGTCGGGAATCCTGCCTTAAAGCCACAGTTTACTAGCGCATTTGAACTTGGTTACAAAACGAACATTAATAAAGGTTATTTATTTGCATCGCTTTACCATCGGTTTGTAAACGGTACTATAAGCCGCATAGCAACCACAGCGCCAGATAGTAATCTTATTTATAATGTTTTCCAGAATGCAAACAGAAGCTCATCTACAGGTATAGAAGTAGTATACGCTAAAGAAATTAACTCTTGGTATTCTTTTAATTTAAACGGAAACGGATATCAAAATGATATAGAAGCATTTACTGTTACCAATTTATATCCTGTACCAACAACCTATTTTGGGAAAAGACAACAGATTTTTTCTGGAAATATAAAGTGGAACAATACTTTTCAGTTAAATAAATCTACCAGTGGTCAATTATCTGCCGTATATTTGGCCCCTGATATAATTCCGCAAGGAAAAATAAATTCTCGTTTCTCGATAGATTTAGGAGTTAAAAAAACTGTTCAGAAAGGAAAAGGCGAAATTTTTCTTAATGCAACAGATATTTTAAATACCCTTGTAATCAAGAAAAAGATTCAAGGCGATGGCTTTAGCTATAACAGTCGTGATTACTATGAAACACAAGTTGTACGATTTGGTTACAGTTATAAATTTTAAAATTATAATTCAGAATTTGATTAGAAACTTTAAGCCATTTTATTCATAAAAACACTAGATTGCGCACTATATTTTTTACAAAAAATTAAAATAAATAATGACATATATTCACTTTATAGTTAACCCAATTTCGGGCAATGGTAAACACAATATTACAGGAGATTTTTTAAGAGATTCTTTCCCTAGTTCTGAATTTAAAATCGAAATTGATTATACAAACCACAAAAAACATGCTATCGAATTAACGAAAGCCGCTGTAGCTAATAATCCAGACTATATCGTAGCTTGTGGTGGTGATGGTACTATAAATGAAGTTGCTTCTTGCCTTATTGGTACTTCTATAAAATTAGGAATTATCCCTGTGGGTTCAGGAAATGGTTTGGCATCCAATCTAAATATTCCAAGAAAATTTGAAAAAGCAATCGAAATCATCCGTAAAGGAACCGTTTCGACTATAGATGTTGGTAAAATAAACAATCAGTATTTTTTTAGTAATACAGGAATCGGAATCGATGCAATGATTATAAAAAAATATGAAAACTCAGGCAAACGTACACTTATAGCTTATGTAAAAGCAGCATTATCCTCTAGTCTTGAATTTAAAACTCAAGAAACAAAACTATCTTTTGATAATAAAGAGATAATTGCAAATCCGTTTTTATTATTCATATCAAACTCTAACGAAATGGGGTATAATATGAGCTTAACGCCAAAGGCAAGTCTTAACGACGGCTGGCTCGATATGATAGTAGTACCTAAACTATCATTTCTTGAAAAAATGACACTTGGTTACCATGTATTACGTAATACTGTCGAAAAATTTAAAAAAGCCCAACATACATTAATACAAGATTTAACGATAGAAGTTCCAACAGCAACATCTCTAGATGCGCAAATAGATGGAGAATCTTATAATCTTAAAACCAATAGCATAAAGGTATCTATCATTAAAAATGGACTTACCGTTATTACCGACTAGAGAAAATTATAGCATTTTTTTACTATTCTTACTATAAGCCTCAATAAAATGAGGCTTTTATTTTTTATGCTTTATATAACATAGGTTTTTTGATTATATTTGAAAGCTAAATCGATTTATTAACAACTATTATTTCATTGCAATTATGGATCTGAAACTTTTCATTCCTCAAAGTAAGTTATTGCAAAACTATATCGATTATTTTTATATCCTAAAAAAAGCTCCAGATACAGAAAACGTTCGCTATTATACATTCCCTTACGTAAACTCTATTGTTTCTATTAATCAATTTCCAGAGTTTATATTTGAGAAGAATAAACTAACTGTTGGCAAAAACACCAATAATCCGTTGCTAGCCACGCTTATATGTGGTTATACCAAACCTATCGAAATTAGTATTCCGGGTTATATTCATGAAATCACTATTAGTTTTAAACCTTTAGGAATAAATGCATTCTTAGAAAAAAACCTCAACTTTTATAACGGAAAATCCTTCTCGTACTTTAATCCATTTAGTGATTTTAGCGCCTCGATGACGGATATTATGAATACTGTTCTGGCAGAAGATAAAATAAAAAAATTAGAGCAGTATTTTATCAGTAAATTCAAAGGATTTAGTCACCCTTTTTTAGGATCAATCCTTAAAGATATGCAAAATACCGAAGGGAATTATACGATTAAAGATCTTGCAGATAAATATAAAATAAGTCGTAAAACATTATGCAAACATTTTGAAATACATATTGGCAAAACCCCATCTGAACTACGTAAAATCATTAGGTTTCGCCAGGCAATGCACCAACAAATGAATATGCGTACAAAGAATAATTTTTCGGATATTACTTATCAACTTGATTTTTTTGATCAATCGCATCTTATCAAAGATTTTAAATCAATAACAGGCTTTACGCCTAAGTCATTTTTCAACAGAATAACGGCTCATGAAGACGGAAATATTAATTGGTTGTATATATAATTACTTAGGGTTACATTTTTACAATTTTAGAAGAATACAACTAGATATTTTTGTTAGATAATTCCCATATTTCATAATCACAATCAGTATGCTTGTAACATTAATTACAATCTTATTTAGGATGATCTTAAATCTGATTTAGAAAAAAACGGAAACAAATTTAACCTCATAATAGACCAGAAAACCAGTAGATTGAGAAAAATGCAAAAATAGAGCCGCGCTATTTTTGCATTAATTTTTTAAGAGAAGCAATAAACTCCTAAAATTAGAGCAAAAAGCTAATCATATAAGATATCTAAGTCCATTTAAATAAAGTTTTTACAAAGCTTATATTTCCTTAAATTACTTACATGGTTTTAAACAAATCTATATGTTCTAAAACCCCATAGCAAACCCAAACCCTATTTGTTTGCCATTATAAAAAGGAGTAATCACCGAAGTAACTCCTTTTTCTCTTTCACCAAAAATTTTCTTAGTTACATAAGGACTTACCCAGTACGCTATTTTTGTACTCAAGATACCTATTCCTGCTCCTGCTGCAACATCTGTAAGCCAGTGTCTATCGTTTACCATTCTAAATATTCCTGTTCCAGTTGCAACAGCATAACCCGCAATACCATACCATATCGATTTATCCTTATATTCCTGATATAAAAATTCAGCTCCCGCAAAAGCAGTTGCAGTATGTCCCGAAGGAAATGAGTTATTCGAACTCCCGTCTGGTCTTTCAATCTTGGTAATAGATTTTAAAGCTAATACAGTCGCTGTCATAATAACATAAGATGTCCCTAAGATTATAGTCCTGTCTTTTAAATTATTCTTTCCTTGAACCCCTAACCCATTCAAAGCATAAACAGAAACTGCCGGAGCATATTGCGAAAAGTCATCAACTGTTATTCTGGTATCAATATCCTCTTTTACTTCATCATGAATTTGAGAGTTGAAACCTTTTAACTGATCACTTTCAAGACCAATAATCCCATAACCAATTAAAACACCCGGAATAATCAGTTGTTTGTAATTGAATTTCAAATTCTGAACCGTATCATTTTTCACAGTTACGGTATCTTTTACAGTATTTTGAGCTTTAAGAGTTATAACACTCAACAATGAAAATAGAATGATTTTTAGCATTTTTTTAAAGATTATAAATTAATAATACAGAAGTGAATAAACGAACAAGCGTAATTTTTCTTCATAACAACTATTTAAAATGTTTTTGGTTTTATAAATTTAATGCTAAATGCTAAATATTAAGTAATATCGATGTTGTATTATACTACAAATTTCATATCCAATTTTGAATAAATTCTGCATTTTGAATAAACCTTCTATCTTTTTAATTAATACCTTCGCTAAGTCCTAAATCATAAGACGACTATTGCATGAAATCAATTTAAATGAAAGAAGATAGCTCCATAAGACAACTTACAATAACAGCAATAAATCGATCTGTAATGAATCCAGAGGAATGGCTTTATTCTAAGGTTTCAACTGATTTAAAAAATGATACTTTTTTATTTGAGGATAATGAATTGCCTATTTTTGAAATTGAAACCTCAAAAGCAAAAACAATTATTACAACTCGTCGTATTTTAGAAAAAGAGGGAGAAATTTTGCACGCAGTTAATTTTGATGAAGTAGATAAAGTATTCTTTGGAGATTTTAAAGGACAAATAAATAAGTCTGAATTATCAATATTCCGAATTACAACTATCGACGGTGAAGAACAAAATTTTCAGATGGAGACAGGAAAAGCTGCAATTGGATTGATTAAAAGTATTCAGACTGTTATAAAACTAAATACAAATATAAATAGCAAAATCCGATATGAATTCTAAACTTATTCTTCTAGCATTAACACTAATAATAATTGCAAGTATATTTTATTCTTGTAAACCCAAAAAAGAAAATGAAGTCCAGGAAATTGATCCTAGTAAAATACAACTAGGCCCAATAGTTCATAATGAATTAACTGAAGAACAGATTGAAAAAATAACAAAGATACAATCTTCCCTTGCTGATGTGTTGCCTATAAGTTTAGAAGAAACCATAACAAATTTTAAACGGGATAGAAATCCAGATAACGAAATTAATATTTGGTTAGAAATGCTGAGCGCTTATGAAAAATTTATTTCAAAAGAAGGAAATGAAATTACACTAAATAAAAAAACAGAAGTTTTTCAACTAATTTTAATGCGTTCAATGATGGATGAGCAAGAAGCTATAGCCAAAGTTGATTGTAAAATTTTAACTAAAAATGAAATAAAAGAGATTTTTAGTTATTATCAAACAAAGCCAAAACCTTTATCAATTGAAAAACGCTAGTATTCCTAATAATAAAACCTAATAGCATACAAATTGAAACTAATACCCTTTTTAAACCCCGAAACAAATAAAACAGCTTATAAATGTGATTGTTGTGATGTAATTTATAACGACCTTCCGCTTTGTTTTGGTTCCGATTATCCTGAATATTATTTCTCTGTTCCACCAGAAGAAAGAGAAGAAAGAATTCAACTCGAAGAAAGTTTATGCGTTATCGATGATAAATACTTTTTTCATCGTGGCAGATTAACAATTCCGATTATTGATCATCATGAAGATTTTGCTTTTGATATTTGGACATCTATAAGTCCTGAGAATTTTGAAATCAGAATAAATTTGTGGGAAGACGAAAACCGAATCAAACAAGAGCCTTATTTTGGTTGGCTACAAACCATGGTACCTAATTACGGAGAAACATTAAGTTTAAAAACAATTGCTATAGAGCAAGAACTTGGATTTATTCCTGAGATTAAATGTATCGAAGAAAATCATCCGCTAACCATCGACCAAGAAAACGGAATAACATTTGAAAAAGCAAAAGAAATGGTTGAAAATATATTGAGAGCATCGCATAAATAAACAACGATATCTAAACTAGCCCCATGAAAATAAGTCATGCATTTTATATCGCAATTATTCTATTCTCATTTCTGTTTACTTCTTGTACAGAGAAGAATTCCGATGACCCAAATGAAGTATATGAATTATGGTCTTTTCGTGAACCCGAAAAGGATATAAAAATTACTAACGGACAATATTGGCAATCTGCACATTTTACACGAGAATATGAAATGTATCTGGAACTATATGCATCTCCCGAATGGCTAGATGAATTCATCAAAATAAATAATTTAAAAGTTCACACCTCCGAAATTTATTTACCAGATGATGCTCCTTCTTGGTTTAAACCAAAAATAGGTTTGATCGCTTTTTCATCTCCTAACAACCTAACATCAATCTATTTTATAGATTTTAAAAAAGGATATTTACTTTTTCATGAAATGCAATTATAAAATAGATTCTTTTTTCAATGCAACCCAGTAGTTTGTCATTAACATCTAAATTTTTCCATACTCCCCACGCTAAAGCAAAACAAAAGCATATCTTTGAAAAATATGAAAAACAAAAGAACCTATCCTAAAAACATGCGACTTGTCGTGATACTACTTGCTGTGGTGTTTGCGCTTACTCCATGTTCGGTAAAAAGTTCTTTATTTGCTGCTTTTGATATAGAGTACTTCCAAACGCTTAATAAGAACCAAACTACCCAAACAGCAGTTTCTTATTGCGAAGTAGAAGAATCAAACGTTAATCAGTCAGAAAATAGCGTTGAGAAACTCCACAAACAAATTCCTGTTTTACCCGTTTCTGTTTCTCGAAATCAAATCATATTAGCAACAGCATTACATAAAAAAGATATTTATGTAAATGTAGCCGCTGTAAACACTCCCCCTTTGTATATTTTATATAAACGATTAAAATCCGATTTGGCATAATCCAGAACAGTCGCATTTTATATACAATCGTTTTTTTAAATTAAAATATACACTTATGAAAAATATTCATTCGAATCAGTCATACAACTTGGCTGGTCTTTTTACGCTTTCTATTAGGCTTGTTATTGGCTGGACATACTTTTCGGCTTTCTGGCGAAGGCTTGTTCTCGAAAACAAATTAATTCAGGATGAAGCAGGATATATTGGCGAAAAATTCAATCATTTCCTTCCCAATGCTTTAGGAATAAAACCTATAATCGAATACTTAGTTACAAATCCCGAAGCACTTTGGTGGTCTATGGTTAGTTTTACCATTATCGAAGCCATTGTAGGATTATTGATAATGCTAGGCTTCTTTACCCGATTAATGAGTATAGGAGTCTTTAGTTTAGCCATGGGAATTTTGTTAGGTTCTGGTTGGATTGGTACCACTTGTCTAGACGAATGGCAAATCGGAGTATTAGGAATTGCTTGTGGTTTTACGCTATTTTTAAGCGGAAGTGGTTCTTATTCCCTAGACAATTATTTCATGAACAAAAACTACGCATTTACCAAAACAAAATGGTTTTCATGGCTTGGTTCAGGTAGTCTTCCTATTGCTAATCTTAAACCAGTAGTTCTTGTTATTTCCTTGCTTATATTCTCGCTTACTTTGTATACCAACCAATATTTTCATGGTGGCGTATTTGGAAAACTACATAACAAATCGGTAAAACCAAAAGTAGAAATTAGCCATGCAACTATAAAAAATGAAGCCTTACAATTCCAGATATACCGTACAGAAGGTGTTGATGTTTATGGTTCGTTCTTAATTGGGATTCAGTTAAAGAATGAACAAGGAGAAATAATCTTTGATTTAAAAGGGGAAGATTTAGCTAAATTCTCTAAAAAAGATATAGCCAATATATATGTTACAAAAGTAAAACCAGGCAAACACAGTTTAATAATTCCGCTTGGCGCAAAAGCAATTCTGAATATTGATTTAAAGAATTACCAATTACTAAAAGGCACTAATTACACTTTAACTCTTACTGATATTAGCGGAACAGAATGGACGAGTAAAGTCGCAAAATAATCTATAAATAATTTTAAGTTTGGCGAGATAGAAGCATATTTTTATTTGTATTTTCGTTCAATAGAAAATGCCTTACTTCTATTTCGCCAAGCTTTTTTTAATTTAGAAATATAGGCATCAATTTCAGAAACAACTATTATAAACCTTTTGAGTATAATTAATTTTAACACATAGAAACATAGTTTTTCTCCTCTAAAAAAAGGCGTTTCACTCATTTAAAATACACATAGATAAATATGTGAGAGAAATGTATTTCTTTTTTGAGTTCTTTTTCATACATAAAATCTATGTTTCTATGTGTTAAATAAAATT
>NZ_NCWQ01000042.1:0-68079 GCF_002156885.1 Flavobacterium sp. AJR
ATGATAAATAAAAATTATCAAACTAAAAACCTCCAAAGTCTATTGATTTTGGAGGTTTTAAAATTTACAGCCCTAAACAATCTGTTTATAAAGTCAAATATTTATTTACAATACATTTTCTTTTAAGCTGAAGTTTAGATAGAAAAAGAAATAAAATATCTTATTTTCGTACATACAAGTGGATGAAAAATTAGAATAATTATAGCGTTTCTATTTATCTATTTTCCTGTAAAGTAATTCATTTGAATAAGCTAAGTAGTCTTAGATTACTTTGAAACTAGGAGTAAAGCTTATGGTCTAATAAAAATTTAGAGAATTAAAAAATGAAAAAGCAACTTACTGAAATAATAAGGCAAGTTTATCATAAAAAAAATAGAAACTTATTTACATTTTTAACGGGTGCGGGAATTTCTGCCGATAGCGGTATACCTACATATAGAGGAGTAGATGGAATATGGGTAAAAGGAACTAAATTTCATAAACCGGAAGAATTTGGAACCTTTAAATATTTTAAAGAAAATCCCGAAGAAGTTTGGCAGTACTCCCTTTTTAGAAAAAAAATGTTCGAAAATGCCAAACCAAATGAAAGTCATCATGAAATAGTAGAAATTGAGAACCTTTTGCAAGATAAGTTTCATTTAATAACTCAAAACATAGACGATTTGCACAGACATGCAGGAACAAAGAAAATTTATGAAATACACGGAAAAACCAGAGAAATTAAATGTTCAAACGGTTGCAAAGAAATAGAATACCTTCCCACAGAAATTAAAGGCAAAGACATAGACGAAGATTTAACGGAAAAAGATATCGAATTACTTAAATGTAAAAATTGTGGTAGCTGGATGAGACCAAATATTTTATGGTTTGATGAGCGCTATGATGAAAAAACAAACAAAAAATTTAGTTCCTTAAAAATAGCTAAAAATTCAGGTATCCTTTTTATTGTTGGAACATCAGGAGCAACAAATTTACCAATGGCAATTGCAGAAACAACATTAAAATACGGAGGAACAATCGTTGATATTAATACAGAAGATAATTTATTTACCATGCTAATTAAAGACAAGAAAAATAAGATTATCATTCGCGAAACTTCAACCCAAACTCTAAAAACAATAAGAGAAGTATTGCAGAATATAATTACAGAATAAAGAATTCTATGTTGTTACATAACATTTAAACAACTATTTCTAATATAATACAGAAATTGATAAT
The DNA here is from genome assembly GCF_002156885.1 of Flavobacterium sp. AJR. Classification (NCBI taxonomy): domain Bacteria; kingdom Pseudomonadati; phylum Bacteroidota; class Flavobacteriia; order Flavobacteriales; family Flavobacteriaceae; genus Flavobacterium; species Flavobacterium sp. AJR. The sequence goes on from NZ_NCWQ01000042.1 coordinate 1,219, forward strand.
TAAATAGAAGATATCAGCTTGTTGGTATTAAAACCTATAACCTACATTTAGTGTGTTTTTAAGCAGATATAATTAGTTTTTTATTCAGCATGAAACATACTAGAAATCTCTGATATTTGTTTATTCAGAATGGCTTTTGTAAAAGTTAAATTTGCTTTTGAAGAATCGGCAATTAAGTAAATAAAGTAACTATTATTTTTCGAAATTTTTAAAAACTGATACTGATTCGTTAATGTTATAGTAATATCGTCTATGCTTTGATTCAGTTTTAGAAAATCATTAGCATTTAACTGAGCTCGAATCATTTCTAATGCAAATTTTGATGCTACTTCTATATTAAAGCTATCATTGATTTTTTTTGAATAATATAGATTTCCACTTTTCACATCAATAACACTCAAAGCTACAAATCCGGGCATTTCCCTAGATATATTTTCTCCGAATAATTTTAAAAAATCTGACATCTATAAAAATTTAAGAAGCAAATTTAATTTTTTTCTGCTTCAAATACTACAAAACCTTTTTTATTCTTCTAAATAGTTATTAATATAATAACTGAAAGGCTGAGTACATTAAACACATAAAAAACATAGTAAAATTACTTACAATTCACATCTTTGTTTTATTAATTTAAGAACGGCTTGAAATATAGTTAAATTCTTATGATTAATGTAATGCTGAAATTGTATTAAACTGTAAATCACATTAAGAGGTAAATTATATTTATCTAACATTAAAAAAAATCACTAACGAATTATATACTAAATAATTAAAGAAATATTCAGATGAAATCTTACATTTTATTCTTTAAAAATTGAGGTATGCTGATTTTTTTTTGTAGCTTCGCAGCCCAAAAACACTAGCAATTACGATGAAAGTGACATCCTAAAATTTGCTTTACAACTAACTTAAAAATCTTTCTTTTTTCATTCTCAAAAGATATGATATTTCTGCATTACTAAATCACTATAATAAATTACGGGATTTTAAATGTCAACCCGAGACAAATAAAACTTAACCTATGAAAAATCTAAAATTGTATTTTACACTATTTCTTTTATTTTTTATTACACCAATACTTTTTTCACAAGAAAATATTTTTGCTGGAATTGAAATTGGAAGTAAAGGAATTAAAATGTCAGTTATTGATGTTTACAACATTAAAAGAGGAGACTTCACTGTCAAATCATTTTGGACAGAAAATGTAGCTATAGCAAAAGGTATTTCTATAGATGGAAATATGGCACTAGTTGATATTGATAGAGCTATTGCAGTTATTACAGCTAACTACAACAAAATGAAGACGACTATGAAAGTCCCTGATGAAAACATTTTTATAGTAGGTTCTTCTGGAGTGGCTATGGCTCAAAACACTCAAATTCTTACCGATAAAGTAAAAGCTGCCACAGGTAAAGATCTTGAGTATATTGAAGTACAAATGGAAGGGAAAATGCTTCTAAAAGGTTGTATTCCTCCTGTTGATTATAAAAATTCTATAATACTAGACATAGGTGGAGGTAATACTAAAGGTGGTTATGTAGATGTTAGTAACAATAACACTTTTGTATTTTTCCCATTATCCCTTAATTACGGCAGTGTAACCCTTACAGAAAGTGTAAAAAAAATAGCTCGTAGTCAAGATATTGATGAATTCAACTCTAAATCATTCAGCTTCTTGCCAATCTTAAGAGAGCAGGTAAATGCGATGTACAAGTCTAGCCCTCAGGCTTTAGATAAAGATAAAGTCTATTTGTCTGGTGGAGCTGTTTGGGCATTTTATACTTTGTATAAAGGTGCTACTAAAGAAACATACAATCAGTTTAAACTTGAAGATGTTATAAACTATGATGCTATCTTAAAAAACAATTTCAAAAAATTTGAGGATCTGGCAAAAACAGATAATGAAGTCAAAAAAGTACTAGAAACATACTCGCAAAAATACTTAATTTCAGGTAGTAATATCTTATTGGTTAGCTTGGAAGCCTTTCCTGATATTAACAATAAAAAATTGTATTTTGCAAAAGAAGGACAAATAGCATGGTTAATATCTTATATTGCTGATCGTTCTAAAAGAGTAAAAAAAATCTACTAAATACAACGAACTCATATTTAATGAGTTATTTACTAAAACCCAAATAAATTGAAATTTTATGGATAAAATATGTCCAACCCCAATTGATAAAGAAGTTAAATGGGATACTACCAAAACTATTGTAAGTAAGGCAGACTTGTACGGAACTTTAGAGTACGTAAACGACACTTTTTCTAAAGTTTCAGGATATGATGAATCTGAATTGGTAGGTCAGCCACATAATATTATTCGTCATCCCGATATGCCTAAAGTGATCTTTAAAGTCTTATGGGATAATATTAAGATGGGAAGAAAGTTTCACGGTATCATTAAAAATTTAGCTAAATCTGGAGAATATTACTGGGTAATTACTGATTTTGATTATATAGTAAATGAAGATGCAAAAATCACGAAATATATTGCTCGCCGTAAAGCTATTTCGGCTGGAGTAGTAGAAAAAATCGAAGATTTGTATAAAAAACTATCTAAAATCGAACAAGTTAGCGGAATAGAGGCAAGTGAAAAATACTTAACTGGTTATCTTGAAGATCATAATCTTGATTATGTAGAATTGATTACAAAATTGATGATGGATGATTTAAATGAACAAATTAAATTAGAGTCATCTACTGAGGAAATTGAAGAAACTAAAAAAAGTTTCTTTGGTAGGTTCTTTGGAAATTAGTACTTCTTTAAAGTACTCAAAAAAATATATGCCCCAACTAAATATTTTTGAAAATGCTTAACCGTTATTTAGGGAATTTTAAAAATTTCCCAAGAGAAATATGGATTCTAGCCCTAATTACTCTGGTAAATAGAATAGGAGCTGTAGTAGTTCCTTTTTTATCTAAATATTTTAAAGACGAATTAAACTTAAGTTACTCAGAAATAGGTTGGGTTATGGTTTGTTTTGGAATAGGATCTTTATTCGGAACTTTCTTCAGTGGAAAATTATCTGATATTTTTGGGGCGTACAAGGTCATGGTTTTTAGTTTGTTTTCTAGTGGAATAATCCTTCTTTCACTGCAATTTGTAAAAACTTTTGAACTATTATGTCTTTCCATTTTTCTTTTAACGGCAATAGCAGATATGTACAGGCCTGCAATGATGGTAAGTCTAAATAGTTACGTAAATAACGATTCACGACTGCGAGCCTTATCATTATTAAGAATGGCAACCAATGTTGGTCTTGTCGTTGGTCCTGTTTTAGGAGGACTACTAATTATAAATTCAGAGTATAATACCTTGTTTATTGTAGATGGTTTAACTTCTATTATTTCTATAGTAATTTTTGTCATTTTTGTAAAAGAAAAGAAGCTATTATATAAACTTGAAATGAATACTGTAAATCAGGATAAATTTGCACCGCTAAAAGATTTTCCTTTTGTAATGAATTGGATAATTGCTTTAGTAACAGGATATCTCTATTTTCAGGTTTTTTCTATTGTACCCATTTATCATAAAGAAGCATATCATTTAACAGAATTTGATAGCGGAATGTTCCTTGGTTTTAGCGGAGTTATATTTGTCTTATTTGAAATGGTGGTGGTAAATTTTGTTCAAAAGAATAAAATCACTGATCTGGTTGCTATAATGATAGGATTACTATTAATAGGAACTTCATATCTCATGCTGTTCTTAGTACATCAGGCATGGGTATTTTGGATCTTTATGTTTTTAATGTCTTTTGGAAACATGCTAACTTTTGCTTTTGCTAGTGGTTTTGTTATGAATAGAAGCCATAAAAACCTAGAAGGGATATTTATGTCAACTTTTCAAATGAGTTATGGTTTTGCTCATGTATTTAGCTCTAAAACAGGTTTAACAATTATTCAAAATTACGATTACAATACAAATTGGATGTTTAATTATATACTTGCATTTGCTACAGCTTTTATTACTTATTTAATTTATTTAGTGGTTAAAAAAGAGCAAAAAAAGGTAAAAGAAGACATTGTGGTTTCTTTTTTTAAGTAATAAATTTTCTGGATTTTGCAATCCATTAAATTAAATGGAATTTAAAAATTTATAAGGAACATTTTACAAAACACGTAAAACTACGCGTACAACTTTGGTTTTAATTATTTTAATTTACTTATGTGTAGTAATGTAAAATACTTTAAAATGAAAAAAGAAATAATATTAGTATTACTGTTAATCACGACTTTAATAAGTTGTAAAAAAGAAGTTGAAAATCCAGCAGACCTTATTTATTTTGGCGGTGATATAATCACAATGGAAGGAGATCAGGCTCAATACGTAGAAGCAATCGCTGTAAAAAGTGGGAAGATTTTATTTGTTGGTTCTAAAGCTGAAGCTGAAAAATTAAAAGGAAGCAATACTGAAATGAGAGATTTGAAAGGTAAAACATTATTGCCTGGATTTATTGATCCGCACAGTCATTTTATGAGCTCTCTGGCCATGAATTCCCAAGCTAATTGTCAACCAGCTCCTGCAGGAGAAGCAAATAGTGTGGAAGGGATTATTAAGGCATTAAAAAAACTGAAAGAGGATAAAAAAATCCCTGATGGTGAAACAATAATTGGTTATGGTTATGATGATAATGCTATGCCTAATGGAAGATTATTGAATAGAGATGATCTAGATAATGCATTTCCAAATAACCCAGTGATGGTAATTCATGTTTCTATGCATGGTGTAGTATTGAATTCTAAATCGATGGCTATATATAATATAAATGACAAAACGCCAACTGTTCCTGGAGGTATAATCGTTAGAAAACCAGGCACAAATGAGCCTTATGGGCTGATTATGGAAATGTCATATCTCCCTATTTTTGCGGCAATGCCAAAACCATCTATAGAAACACAGCTTTCTCAATTAAAAGAAGGACAAATGTTTTATGCAGCCGCGGGAATAACAACAGCGCAAGAAGGAGCCACACACATGGACGAGGTTACAATGTTAGATCGAGGTGCCAAAGAAGGTAAATTGTTTATTGATGTTATTTCATATCCGTTGTTTACAGAAATGGATACTTTATTTAAAGTGTATCCGCCTAAAGTCTTTGGGAAATATAATAACCATTTTAAATTAGGTGGTATAAAAATTACGATTGATGGTTCGCCACAAGGGAGAACAGCATATTTTACAACTCCATATTTAACAGGAGGTCCGGGAGGAGAGACAAATTGGTGTGGACAACCCTCATTTAATCAGGATGAAGGTAATAAACTATTAAAACGTATTTATGATGCAGGTTTGCAATCAGGATTTCATGCCAATGGAGATGCGGCAATTGATATGTGTATTAAAGCTCATGAATTTGCTTCGGCTGGAAATCCAACAAAAGAGCGAAGAACAATTATTGTCCATGCTCAATTTGCCCGAGAAGATCAATTAGATAAATTTGTTGAGTACAAATTAATCCCGTCATTTTATACTGAACATACATACTTTTTTGCTGATACACATATTAAGAACAGAGGTAAGGATCAGGCATTTTTTATAAGTCCTTTTAAAACTGCACTTGATAAAGGACTTCGTCCAACAAATCATACTGATTTTAATGTGGTGCCAATAAATCAGATGTTTGTTATTTGGTCTGCGGTAAATCGTATTTCCAGAGATGGAGTTGTTATAGGAGCTGACCAAAGAATTTCTCCTTACCAGGCTTTGCAAGCTATTACAACTAATGCGGCATATCAATATTTTGAAGAAAATAATAAAGGTTCTCTTAAAGTTGGAAAACTGGCAGATCTTGTGGTTCTGGATAAAAACCCTATTAAAGTAGCCGCTATGGATATAAAAGGTATCAACGTAGTTGAAACTATTAAAGAAGGGAAAACTATTTTCGGAAAATGATTAGTTAAGAATATATAAAAACAAAACTCCAAAGTCATTTGATTTTGGAGTTTTTTTTGTATTGAAATTTATTTTGAAAATTCTATTGGCTTCAAATTATTTTGCTTCTGTCAGATTCATAATCCAATTTGTTATTAAATCCTTTGCCTGTTCTATGTATTGAAATTTGTTTCCAAACATATTAACTCCTTTAATTCCCCAACCGTGATCTCCCTGAGGAAATATAAATAAACTTGAATCTATCCCATTGTTTCTAAGTGCTTCATAATACATTATGCTATTAATGGGAGAAACAATGGTATCGTCATTACTTGTCAATATCAATGTACGCGGGGTATTTACAGACACTTGGTTTTCACAAGAAAATGCTTCGATATCCTCTATTGATGGTTGATTTCCTAAAAGATTTTCTCTAGTATTTATTTGTGTATTACTATTCATGGTAATAACCGGATAAAACAAAATAGAAAAGTCTGGGCGGTATTCCATACCATTTTTAGAGGATAAGGTAGAGACTAATGCTGCAAGATGTCCTCCGGCAGAAAACCCAGCTATACCTATTTTGTTATCATCTAAATTTAATGTTTTTGAATTTCTACGTACATAGCGTATTGCCTCCTTAACATCATCGAGAGGAATTTCTTTGTTTGCGTTTGGCATTCTATACTTTAATACGATTGCCATAATACCAATTGAGGATAACCATTCTGCAAAATCATATCCTTGAGGCGTAATTGCTAAACCAGCATAAGCGCCACCTGGACAAATAATAATTGCCCTTCCAGTATTTAAGGAAGGGGTAGGAGAATAGATAATAATCTCCGTTTGTGTAATATTACTGATTTCAATAACCTCATTAGGATGCAAAATTTCATCACCGATTAAACCACTATTTGTTGGCATATTGTTATTCCAGAGATTAACTCTTTTAATTGTTTCCATTTTTTATAATTACGTATTATTTATTTGCTAATGCAGCTCTTACTTTAGGAGCAATTTTTGTCCCAAATATTTCAATAGATTTCATGATATGACTATGAGAAGGCGCTCCTACATCCATATGAGCTGTAAAACGAGTCATTCTGTATAGTTCATGTGAATACAATATTTTATCGATAGCTTGGTTTTCATCTCCTACAAAAAGGGCAGCTTCTCTTGATCTTCCATAATCAAATTGGTTTTGACTAAAAGGTGACCATCCTCTGGTTTTTCCTATCCTATCCATTTGAGCAGCATATAATGGGAAGTAATATTTTGCTATGTCATTAGCATCATTACCAAATAGCGAATGAGAAAACATACCCACTTGAAATTTGGACATATCATGACCAAATGCTAAATAAGTCTCTTTATAAAACTCAAAAAGAGGTTTAAAGTTAATTAAAGGAGTTCCTGCTACAATTGCAAAAACTAATGGCAATCCCAAACGACCTGCCCGTTCTACAGACGCGGGAGTTCCTCCAGCAGCAACCCAGACTTTTAGGCTATTATTAACTGCTCTGGGAAGCACCAGCTGATCTTGCAAATCTGGACGGAATTCTCCCCTCCAAGTAATCTTTTCTTCGGCATTGATTCGAAGTAACAAGTCTAATTTTTCCTCATATAAAAGATTATAATCTTTCAGGTCATAACCGAATAAAGGAAAAGATTCTGTAAAGCTTCCTCTGCCAGCCATCAGTTCAGCCCTACCATTAGAAAGCAAATCGACCAATGCAAAATTCTGATACAATTTAACGGGATCCGAAGAGCTTAAAACAGTCACAGAACTAGTTAATTTTATATTCTTTGTTACTGTCGCTGCAGCTGCAAGTACAATCTCAGGACTTGATACCGCATATTCTTTTCGATGATGTTCCCCAATTCCCGCAAGATCTAAACCTACTTCATCAGCAAGTTTTATTTCTTCAATTAATTCTTGTAAGCGCACTTGCGCAGATTGTATTTTGCCAGTAGTAGGGTTAACATGTAAGTCCCCAAAAAGGCTAATTCCTAATTCCATATAAAGTATTATTATTTTTAAAAATGCTGTTAAGTAAGATTTATTACTGTATTATCCTCTTTTTTGTTTCCATACCTCCAAGTAATCATACGTTAGATATGCTTCGGAATTAAAGGCACCCCAAGCTCCCTTTTCGATGGCAAGATTTACTTCTCGTAATTGGGATGGAGCAAATCTAAGCGTGATTAAATGTCCAAGACCAACCAATACATTCCAACTCAGAACTTCTACATTAGGAGAAGGGAAAATTTGCCAGAATTTGTTATCCTCCAAAATCTCTGAAATGCTATCGAGATTTTTGTCTTGTTGATGCTTTAAGATGTAGCTAACTACTATTTTATTATTTTCTTCCATTATTATTACTATTATTATTTTTAAATATCACTTATTAGAACGATCGTTCTATTTTAAATCAAAAAAATATGGAGATTGTTTTTCTCCATTAAATAAGCTAATATGCTTTGATTATTAATTACATAAATATCATTTTAAACTTTCCAAAATACGTTCTGCCATTGCTTCGACCATGATTCTATCATTAAATAAAGACTGCATTTGCCAAAGTCCTGCAAAGCTTCCAACAATAAATTGAGCCGATTTTAATGCATTTTTTTCTGTTGAAATCTCACCAGCTTCCTGTGCTTTTATAATTAGATTCTGAAAAATTATAATTAGTCTTTGAGTGTGTTGTCTTAGTAAATCTCTCATGCTTTGATCTAGCGGAGCTAACTCAAATGAGGATTTAACAATCATACAAATTTTCTCCTTTTCAAACGAACGTTCAATTGCTTTTGATATAATGCCTTCTATGGCTTTTTTGGGTGATTTTTCTAATTGAGCAATGCTATTAAATTCACCATATGTTTCGATTGCATAGCTTTCAAGACTTTGAATAAACAACTCATGTTTATCTCCATAAGTGTCATACATACTTCTTCTATTAACTTGCATTTGGTCTACCAAATCCTGTATAGAAGTCACATGATATCCTTTTTTCCAAAAAAGATCTCTAGCTTTTACTAGTTTTTCTACTGGGTTAAATTGTTTATTTCTTGACATAATGCGGCAAAGTTATGTAATTAGAACGACTATTCTAATATAAATTAAAAATATTTAGCGCTTCACAGCTAGCATTGATTCTGTTTATAATTTTAAGCAGAACTTCTCTCAATACTGTTGCTGGTTTTAAGAGCTAATTTGTCAATTACTTATGCTTTAATAAAGCTCTCTTGAAGGATTTTTTTTGCATCATTTAAAAATGATAAATAGAAGACGATAATTACTTTTTTAAACTGCTCATTAACATAATCTACGAAGATATTAAAACAGGTATTTTTACGTGATAGTATATAATTTTCTTTTTTTAAATTTGGTAATTGCTTAGTTATCAATAGTTTGTTTCTTTATTGGACTTGTTTTTAATACAGGAACTAACCATCTAATTTTTATGGAGTTAATAAAACATATATCCCAATAAGGTAATTTTTTTGGTTTAATAGCAGGACTTAGACTTCTTCTTCTTAAAGAACTTTTTTTAAACCATTTAACCCTTGTGATTTTTATCATTTTTATTAGATAAATAACATATAATCAGTGTATTATTTGTCATTAGAGAATTATATAAGAATCAATGACAATAAATTGAACAGCCAAGACAACACATTAGTAAAGTATAAAGTGTTGTAATCTCACCTACAAGTCGATAAAGTTACCCTCATTTGCTTTTGCCTCAACGCATTAAATAATAAGAAATGAAAGAACAGACTAAAAAAAACTCTAACAATGAATTTCTCCAAACTGATGGAGGAAAAACTAAATCCAATGCAATAGAGGTTCCATCAATTTCTTTACCAAAAGGAGGTGGCGCTTTAAAGGGAATTGATGAAAAGTTTACTGTTAACGCTGTAAATGGCACATCTTCATTTTCAATTCAACTTCCGTTTTCATCTGCAAGGGGTACATCGCCTTCATTAAGTCTTTCTTATAATTCAGGTACCGGTAATGGTATTTTTGGATTAGGTTGGGGGCTAAGTTTAGGATCAATTAAGCGTAAAACAGACAAAGGACTGCCTCAATATCTTGATTTGATTGATTCGGATACTTTTCTATTTTCGGGTGCGGAGGATTTAGTTCCTGAATTTACAAAAGATCCGGATGGAAGTTTTCAGTTAGATGTTAATGAAGACTATATTATACACGAAAGAATCTCATCTGACGGACTATTTATTATAAGAAATTATAAACCCAGAATTGAAGGTCTTTTTGCTCGCATTGAACGCTGGACGGAAAAGGCGACTGGAAGAATTAAATGGCGGGTAATTTCAAGAGATAACGTTACGACTCTTTTTGGATGGACTAATGATTCTATTATTTCAAATCCAAAAGACCTGACAAAAATTTTTGAATGGTTTCCTGAATTTGTATTTGATGATAAAGGAAACTGCACTCAATATATTTATAAGAAAGAAAATGAGATTGGTTTTGATGATTCCTTATTGCATAACAAAAATCGATTTAAAGACGGTAAAATTACGTACACCAATCTTTATCTAGAAAAAGTTTTGTATGGTAATAAAACACCCTACAAAAAATTTGGTGATGCATTCTCAAGTGAATCTGATTATTTGTTTTCAACAGTTTTCGATTATGGAGAGTATAATGATGTCGCACCTTTCAATAAAATAAAAGATTGGACTTTCAGATTGGATGCTTTTTCAGATTACAAATCGGGATTCGAAATTAGAACGACAAGGTTATGCAACAGGATATTACTATTTCATCATTTTACCAATTCCAATGAATACGAAGGTTTGGTAAAATCCCTCAATATAGGATATGACCTTGCAACGGAGCAGGATTTTACATTTCTTAAATCCATAACTTCAATCGGCTATATTAAAAAAGGGGATGGTTCCTATTCTTCTAAAAAGATCCCTCCTATAGAGTTCGACTATCAAAGGCATGAATGGAATGATATTGTTAAATCCATAGATGCAGGAAATTTAGCTCATGCACCATCAGGCTTGGATGAACAGCAATATCAATTTACCGATTTATTTAATGAAGGATTGTCGGGTATTCTAACAGAACAAGCCAATGGATGGTATTATAAACACAATCTGGGAGATGGAAAATTTGAACATGCAAAATTAGTCTCTCCTAAACCCGCTTTTTCAGGATTGGGTAGTAGGATGCAACTAGTAGATTTAGATGCAGATGGTGGTAAACAACTAGTCAGTTTCAATACCGAACCTAAAGGTTATTTTGAATTGGATGACGATAATGCATGGCAGGGATTCCGCTCGTTTAAGGCGATTCCAAATATTGATTTTAACGATCCTAATACTCGAATGCTGGATCTGAATGGCGATGGTAAACCCGAAGTAGTTATTTCAGAAGATCAGGTTTTTACATGGTATGCTTCTGAAGGTAGAAATGGTTTTTCAGCTGCACAAAGAACACCTAAATCGTTTGACGAAGAAGCTGGCCCGCATATTGTTTTTGCCGATGCAAAGCAAACAATTTATTTAGCTGATATGTCAGGTGATGGTATGACTGACATTTTAAGGATTCGAAATGATGAGATCTGTTATTGGCCAAATATGGGTTACGGAAAATTTGGTGCAAAAGTAGCATTGGATAATCCACCAATTTTTGATAGTGAGAACGATTTTAACCCTTCCTTTATAAAACTCGCAGATATTGATGGTTCTGGAACAACAGACATCATCTATTTGGGTAAAAACAAATTTACTTGCTGGAAAAACCTAAGTGGCAACCGTTTTAGTACAACTCCGTTTGAAATAGACTCCTTTCCAGAAATCCATTCCCATGCTAAAATTACTGTAACCGATTTATTAGGCAATGGCGTTGCGTGTATTGTATGGTCCAGCATATTATCAAAAAACACTCCCTCTCCATTAAAGTATATTGACCTAATGAACAGTAAGAAACCACACATCATGGTTTCCTATAAAAACAATTTTGGGAAAGAAGTATCATTAGAATATACACCCTCGACTAAATTTTACATCGAAGATAAGTTGGCAGGAAAGCCTTGGATAACTAAATTGCATTTCCCCGTACATTGTGTTTCCAAAACCACCACCGAAGACAAAATATCAGGCTACAAATTTGTAAGCGAATACAAATACCATCATGGCTATTATGATCATTCAGAAATGGAGTTTAGAGGTTTTGGCATGGTAGAACAAATTGATGCCGAGAGTTTTGAACATTGGAAAAAGAGTAATGCCACTAACATTGTAGAAAAATCATTGCATCAGGAGCCAGTCGTTTCTAAAACCTGGAATCATACCGGGGCTTTTTTAGAAAAGGATAAAATTCTGACTCAATTTTCGAAAGAATACTGGTATGAAGAAATGTCTCGCAATGGATTTGATGTTATTCATCATGAAATTCCCCTGCAAGATGCCCGATTGATAGCCGCTCCCGAGGTTCAACCAACTATACTTAATCACCTTTCTGCTCAAGAATGGTGTGAGGCACTCCGAGCCTGTAAAGGCATGAGTTTACGCTCTGAAATTTTTGCAAAAGATGCTATTAATTTTGAAAACACAGCTGAAGCAAAAAGAAAAGAGCTTATTCCTTTTTCTGTAGCTTCACATAATTATGTTATTGAATTACTACAGCCCAAAGGAAAAAACAAACATGCTATTTTTATAGTTAAAGAAAATGAAGCTATAACGTATAACTACGAACGTAACCCAGAAGATCCAAGAATTGCTCATAATTTAAACATTAAGCTAGATAAATATGGTAATGTATTAGAGTCTGCTGCGGTTGTCTACCCGCGATTGTTAACTGATGTAACTCTTCCTGTCGAAACACAGCAAGAGCAAAATAAAACTGTTATTATCTATACACAAAATCAGTTTACAAATGATGTCATTAATGCTGATACACTTCGATTGCGATTGCCTTCAGAATCCAAAACATATGAACTAAAAGATGTGCCAAAAGCAAATGCATTTTATATACCCAATGATTTTGATGAAATACTCACTGAAGTAAAATCAGCAACAGCTTTATATCATGAAATAGATAAACCAACAGTTCCTGGTTTATCGCAAAAGCGATTGATAGAACACACAAAAACGATTTACAGAAGCAATGATCTGAAAAGTGCCTTGGCTTTGTATAAATTAGAATCCTTAGCCATGCCGTTTGAGAGTTATCAGTTGGCATATACTCCCGATTTATTGCAACATATTTACCATGAAAAAACAGATGATTGGGCACTACAAAATTTAATGTTAGAAGGCAAGTTTTCGCATGCATTAAATGAAAGTGGTTTAGAAGATGCTAATTGGTGGGTACGTTCTGGTACGATACAATTTCTAGCAGATGTAGAAGCTGTGATAGATGCAAGCAAAAGATTTTATGTCCCAATATCTTACACAGATCCTTATGGAGCCCTAACAAAAGTAAAATACTATGGGAATTATTTTCTGTTTATAGAAGAAACCGAAGATGCAATAGGCAATATTACTAAAGTAATGCTATTCAATTTCCGAACACTATCGCCTCAACGAATGAGTGATATAAATACTAACTTATCAGAAGCAATAACAGATGAATTAGGTTTGATAAAAGCTGTTGCAATAATGGGTAAGGGAAATGAAGCGGATGAATTGACCGATTTAACCGAAATAACAGATGCAGCCGAATTAATACTGATTAATAACTTCTTTCAGGCTTCCGATTCTGTAGATTTAACCAATATTGGGAAAGACTTATTGAATAAAGCAACGTCAAGATTTGTCTATGATTTTGATACTTATATCAATTTTGGTAAACCTGCTGTAGTAGCGTCAATAAGTAGAGAGCAACATTATAAACAAAACAACAATTCACCTGTTCAAATCGGCTTTGAATACTCTAATGGTTTAGGAGAAGTAATAATGAAGAAAGTACAGGCAGAACCTGGACTTGCCAAAAATGTTATTGTGCTTCCGGATAATACTATTACTATTTCGGAAACAGATACATCAGCAAGTCTACCTAAACAACTTCGTTGGATTGGCAACGGCAGAACCATCAAAAACAACAAAGGTAATGCTGTAAAACAATATGAACCTTATTTTTCGACAACGCATCAGTTTGAAGATCTAAAAGAATTGGTTGAAACCGGAGTAACAGCCATCATGTATTACGATGCAGTTGGACGATTGATAAAAACAGAAATGCCAAACGGTACATTGTCAAAAGTTATTTTTGATAGTTGGAAAGTAAGTATGTATGATCCTAACGATTGTGTATTGGAAAGTGAATGGTATAAAAAAAGAACCAATAATGCACATCCGGAATTTATCAATGACTTAAAAGAACAACAAGCAGCATTAAAAGCCGAAAAGCACGCAGATACTCCTAGCGTTCAGTATTATGACACATTAGGAAGACCAATTCTGTCAATTGAAAATAATAAAAATGGAGTAACAGGTGTCGACGAATTGCAATATACACGTGTAAAATTAGATACCGAAGGAAACCTGCATTACGTAACCGATGCACGTGGTAATATAGTAATGCGCTATAAACATGATATGCTGGGTAGCAAAGTATATCAACAAAGTATGGATGCTGGGCAACGTTGGTTATTAATAAATATTTTAGGTAAACCGTTACGCACTTGGGACGAACGCAATCATGAATTTCAATATTTTTACGATACACTACAAAGACCCTTATATAATAAAATTCTAGGAGGCGATGGAGATGTTAGTTTAAATCACATATTTGATAAAATAATTTATGGAGAAACCCAACCTAATGCGCAACTCAAAAATTTAAAGGGACAGGTTTGGAAACATTATGATACAGCTGGTGTAATGGAAACACCAAGCTATAATTTTCAAGGTAAACCAACAAGTACAAAAAGAACACTTTTTAAAAAATATAAAGAAGTCGCCAATTGGATCGATGATAATTTAGTCGATGATTTAGAAAATCAATCTTTTACTTTTATTACAGATACCGATGCATTGGGACGTATTACAAAACAAATTGCGCCTGACGGTAGTGTTATTACACCTTCTTACAACGAATCTGGTTTATTAGATGGAGAAAGCGTATTACATCCCGATAATGTATTATCAAATACCTACATCAAGAATATTGATTACAATGAAAAAGGCCAACGTAATAAAATTGTTTACGGAAATAATGTAACCACTAAGTTTTATTACGATAAAGAAACGTTTCATTTAAAACGTTTGGAAAGTAAACAGAATAATACCCCTTTGCAAGATTGGTTTTATACTTACGATCCAGTTGGGAATATTACCCATATAGAAGACAGAAATATACCTGTTGTATTTTTTAATAACCAAAAAGTGACGGGTATTTCAGAATATACCTATGATGCATTATATCGATTAATAACAGCAAGCGGGAGAGAAAATAATGCTGCACTAACACTCAATGGGCAAGACAATTGGAATGATACTCCTTTTATGCACCAATTAAATCCTGGTGACCCAATGGCAGTTCGAAATTATACTCAAAACTATCGTTACGATAAAGTAGGGAATATGATGCAGATGAAACATGTTGCAGCGGGTAATAATTGGACACGCGAGTATACCTACGAAACCAGTAATAATCGTTTAAAAATGACACAGGTAGGTAGTGAAATGTTTACTTACCCACATCATGTACAGCACGGTTTCATAACCACATTACCTCATTTGCAGGAAATGGGATGGAACTACAAAGAAGAATTAATCAAGACAATTAAACAAAAACGTACCGATGGCGGTACACCGGAAACGACGTATTATCAATACGACGGACAAGGACAACGTATTAGAAAAATAACAGAGAACACTGCCAACGAAGGAGAAACACCAACATTAAAAAACGAACGCATTTATGTATCGGGTTATGAATTGTATAAAAAGCATAGTGGTGCCGATGCCGGATTAGAAAGAATTAGTTTGAGTTTAATAGATAAAGGGCATCGTTTTGTAATGGTAGATATGGAAACTAAACCTAAATATATTTTGGGCATTCCCTTTGGCAGAACATCGATTGAATTTACTACACGTTACCAGTTATATAATCATTTAGGATCTTCTGCCTTAGAACTTAACGAAACTGGTGATATTATCTCTTACGAAGAGTATCATCCCTATGGAACAACCGCATATCAAGCTATAAATGCATCTATTAAAGCGGCAGCTAAACGCTATCGTTATACAGGCATGGAGCGTGATGAGGAAACTGGGTTGGAGTATCACAGTGCCCGGTATTATTTGCCCTGGTTAGGCAGGTGGATGAGTAGTGATCCTATTGGGATTGGGGATGGCGTGAATTTGTATGCCTATTGTAATGGCAACCTTATTATAAAAAATGATAAAGCAGGAACAGATGGATGGGATTTCTTAGAAGGTATTGCAATAGGCATTGGAACTGGTCTTGTAGTTGCTGCTGTAATTGCGACTGCCCCTATTACTATACCTGCTTCTGTCGCAACAGGTTTAGTTGTTGCTGGTGTTGCAGTAACTACTGTAACTGTTGTTCAATCTGCTAGACAAAGAGATTTATTTAATAATGAAATAACTCCTGCACAGGCAGATAGACAAATGGGCATGGCCTTAGGAGGGATTGTTGTTGGCGCTGCAGCTGGTCCAACTTCTACTCTAATGACTGAAACTGCCGAATCTTTTGCTATTCCGGGCATGGTCTTAGCAGAAGGGGCACTTGTAACTGGAGCAGCACCAGCAATTCCAGCAGTAGTGTCTGCTGCTCCTGGAGCAATTACAGCAACTGCAGGGCCTATACTCATGTCGATGAGTGGAAATGGAGGTTCAAATGAATCTGATAATAGAAGTAGTTCCTCAACCAGTAGAGGAAGTTCTTCTGGCAGTAGAAGTAGTCGATTACAGAATCAATTACCTGAAAGATTACCTGAAGAATTAGCTGCTGCTGAAAGTGTTGGCGTTAGACCAGAAATTGCCACAGCTGAAACCATAGAATCAGCTACTTTAGCATCAGACGTTGGAAATATTAAATGGGTTCTAACTGAAGAAGGGCAGTTAATTGTTGCTCCTCATACAGTTGAAGGAGTTGAAATTTCTCATGCTGTTCTTGCTGAAAATCAAGCCATTATAAGTGCTGGTGAAGCTAATATTGCAAACGGATCAATTGGACTTGATATTTCTAATAGTAGTGGACATTTTATGCCTCCAAATAGTACATTGAGTTCAGCATTAAGTGCATTCGAAGAAAGTTTAGGGATATGTTTTGATCCATCAAGCATAACATTAGTGGGAAGATAAACTTAAAGATATTGAATTTAATATTCTAAATTATTTAAACTAAATGCAAAGCTATTAATAGAATCATAATTATTTTTTGAATTAAACAAAAAGACAATCCATTCTTTATAGTTCATTTTGTGTATCAATCAAAAAAAAATAAAGAATGTAATGACCTTAAACTTTTTAGCAAAACATTTATTAACCATTTAAAAATTTAAAATTATGACAGCAAAGAAAAAAAGTGACGAAGAATCGATCTTCTTAGTATCCTTAGAAGGGCTTGATTTATCTAAAGATCAGAAGAAAAGAATTGAAGAAGGTATAAAAAGCCTTGTTTTAAAGGAAATCGCGGGAATAGATTTTGAAGGTGACATAAAAATCAGTAGGAGATTTACAGGAAAGCCTGGCTGGGAAGATTTATGGAAAAGAGGACAACTAGCAGGTTTCTGGATTGGAGGTTTCCCAAACTTCCCATCTGAGATCCCAAAATAATGGTATCAAGGTTGCTAAAATTCATAATTATGAATTTTAGCAACTTATAATTGTCATTTAAAAAATAAAGAAATGGAAAACAATAAAGATAACGACAATAGTTATTGTCCTAGTTATGCCGTTAAATCAGGTGCAAAACTTTATGGTATTGTAAATGAAAACGGCTTCATTAATTATCTAAAAAGTCCCATTGAAATCAATCAGGATTTTATTGAAGAAGCTTATAAAGGGAGAGAACCCGAAAAAAGATTCAGATTTGCTGGCAATTGTTCTAAATCTGGTTGTAATCAATGGAATGGTACTTCAAAAGAATGTGGTCTGGTTGATCAATTGATTGATATCATAGGGAATGAAGAGTCTATACAGTTACAGGATTGCCCAATTCGGTCAAAATGCAGATGGTTTAGTCAACGTAAAGGTCATGCTTGTGCTCAGTGTAATGAGGTGATTCGGGATATAGAAATGAAAATTATTGGGGTTGATTGACATAATCGCTTCAAATAACTGATTTTATAAAACTGTCAAAATTCTAAAGTTTTGGTTTTTTCGATAGCATGGATTTACACTCCATGTCACATCAAAGTATTTCTGCTAAGTCCAATAATTTAGGAAAAATTAGAGAATAATTTTAAAAAGTTGAAAATTATGAAACCTACAAACGACAAAAAAACACTACCCGTAAATGACAAAATATTTCAGGCAGTATATGATTCTCCCTCTTCATTACCGGGAAAGCAAAAATGGATAACAAAAGACGAAGATGTTCGCATAATAGAAAAATTATTAGGTATGCCGGACAAAACAATTGGTGCCCCGCTTTGGGTAAGTGGAGATAATAAAAAATGTCCAAAATGCAGACGCGAAATCAATTGGCTAGATATTGTTTCCTCTGCAGTAGATAGCATTCATGCTAAAGAAATGATTGCACAAGTTATTCTTGGCGAAACCAAATTTGTAAATATTGAAGTTCCAAGAGCTATAGCAAATCTACATTGCTTTAAATGTAAAACCGCTATTGAAAACCTTCGCAGTTTTAAATGCCACAATTGGGCTTATGCAAAACCAGCTTTGCTTAAAGTGCTGCAGGAAATGGAGAGAAAGCAATAACCGATTCAGAAACATATAATAACAATATCATGGCAACACAATCTGACAACCAAGATCCAAATAAAAATAAACTCAATTTTTTTAAATTCGATTTAAAAGCCGGAAACCAACTCAAAGCATTCGATGCTATTTATAAAATACATCATGGCAATTGGGATGAGGTAAAAAGTGAACTATCCAAAGACAAAAGTTTTACACCAATAGTGGTTAAGAATCTTGAGTTTACTCACTACTTGTCTAAATGGAGTAATGATAATAAAGCGGTTGTTGAGCTTTTTCAGAAAGATGATAAGTTGCTTTCGATGCGTGATATTGCTTTGAATTTTAATAAAGAGGCTTTTATCCAAAAAATAAAAAGTAGTTCACCGGCAAAATCAAATGACGATAAAAAAGCATTTGCCATTGATTTGCATCATAAGCTTTTTGAGTTTGAACCCACTGCGGTTGTCGTAAACATGATAAAAGACCCACAAGTAACAGTGTTAAATACTGCTGTAGGAACAAAAGTTGCTACATTATTAGAAAAAAATCCAGATTTTAATATCAGAACCACTTCGATATATGAAGTATTCAAAAATAATAAGGAATTCAAAAAAATCCCGGTCGAATTACAACAACCTGTTCAAACAGAATTAAAAACGTTACAAAGAATTGTTGCTATTAGTCCCATAGCCGATGCTATTCCGGTTTTGTACGATGCCAAAATTCATACTGCATTTCAAATTTCAAACGTGCCACCTGCGCAATTCAAAACCGCAATGAGTGGTAAAGGATTGGATGAAAACGTATTGTTGCAAATTCATACCAATGCGCAGCATTTACGTGTACGTAATGAACACGCTTTAATAGCCTTAAAAGAAGCCAGTCAGAATACTGGTATTGACATGATTGACAGAAGCTTGCGCCTGGGTAATGGGGCTGAAATAAAAAAGGGGCTGGGAGCAATGAAGACAGAGAGTAATACCATTATATTTTCTCCAGAAGAAGCTACAAAAGAGATTATAGAAAAAAATAATTTAACATGGGATATGCTTTTTGGTGATGCAGATATTTGCGAATGTGGCGAATGTACTTCTGTCTATAGTGCCGCGGCATATTATGTAGAGTTATTACAGTATTTGCGCAACAACAATCTTGATCCTCTTGCCACGGGAGATATTGCAAAAAAATCTAACCAAAAGAATATTTCCGGAACTCCGTTAGAAAAATTATTTAATCGTCGTCCAGATTTAGGCTGTTTAGAATTGACTTGTAAAAATACCAACACCATTTTACCTTATGTAGATTTGGCCAATGAAGTCATGGAAAGTTATGTGGCATTCAAACATTTAAAACCTTTTAATGTAGCCGATGAAACTAGTAGTGAGTTACTTGCAGAACCGCAGCATACAGAATATCAGGCGTATTGCATCTTAAAAAATGAAGTATATCCATTTACACTACCATACCATCAGCCCATTGATGCCACAAGAATATATTTGGATTATTTAGGAACAAGTCGCTATGAAGTAATAGATACTTTCCGAAAAAACAATAGTAGTAACAATGTCGAATTGACTCAATTAAAAGATGAGGTTTTAGACAGGGCTTCTGATTCTGAATTTTTAAATATTACTAAAGAAGAATATATCATACTCACAAAGGAATGCTTTGAAAGTAAAGCCCTGATGAATAAACTCAAAAATAAAACATTCACAGATTCAGAATATCAAGAACTGATTGGTGTAAAATCAGTAGGTGAATATTATGGCTATGATAATGATGCAACAATGTTGAGCGATAACGGACTCACATTAATCAAAAAAGAATTTTTACGACGCACAGGAATTGATTATTTTAACCTTGTTGATTTACTTAAAACACAATTTATCAACCCGTTTTTACCCAAAGGAAAATCAAAAAACATAACGGAAAGCCTGCATTTTAGCTATCGATTTTTACAAAACTATGCCAAAAAATACGGCATGGATAAAATGGCGGAAGATTTGGTAAAATTGGAAAAATTTGCTGATTTATTGCCAATGATTATAGATCAGATTGAAGTATTAACCAACAAAAAAGTACTAAGCTGCCCTGATACATGCAAAGATAAAGTCGAAATAAGCGATAAAGATATTATCTGTTGGGTGAAATGCCATTTTGAGAAAATAGGCAAAATGATAGTCATAGAAAGCGGTAGGGGATGCGTGAACGGGGAAATACTGTTTGCGAATAATAATAGTTTATTTGATAATGACTTCAGCATAAGGGTTGAAAATTGTAAAATACTTTATGATACAGCAAAAGAAAAACTTCCACTTGGGCAAATCGATAAAAAAACAGGAAAAGTCACTTTTTTGATTGATAATGGAGAAACGGATCCTAAAAGTTGGGAGCAAATAAAATTTGTAGGTGACAAGGGCGAAAAAGGCGTATTCTTAATAATAGACGGAGAAGTATATCTCATTTTCCTGGAACAAAAAGACAGTTGCGATTTAAATACGGCGCTATTGCAGCATTTAGACGGAACACCGCTGACTGTTGACGAATATGATCGTATACATCGTTTTATACGCTTGTGGAGAAAATTAGATTGGACAATTGATGAAATTGATAAAGCAATTATTGGATTAAGCATCCAGAAAACAGTAGATAATGAAGACGATGTAAGCGAGGATGATTCTATTTGTGATGATTGTGGTGATGAGTGCAATACTTCAGATTGTGATGAATGTGATTGCGATGATTGTAGCGAAGAATGTCATCATGATTATGCTATTTCAACAACCTTACTACATCAATTGGTAGCTGTAAAAAAACTATTGGATAAAACAGGAATTGAAGTAATAAAGCTACTTTCTTTTTGGACAGATATTAGCACAGCAGGAGAAAATTCGCTCTACAAAAAACTTTTTTTAACACACAATGTACTAGGAATCGATAAGGTATTTAAGGCCAATGCAAATGGCAATTATCTTACTGTAAATACTACAATTACCGAACATTTTCCGGTATTAATGGCGGCTCTAAATTATACAGCCGATGATTTGCAAACTGTCATGCAGGCAACAGCAATGACAGATGAAATGACTATCAGCAACCTCTCAACACTATATCGCTACCGATTGCTCTCAAAAGTTCTGGGCTACAAGATTCCTGTATTTATGGATATCGTTCCTTTATTAGGTACTATATTTAATGACGCATACAGTACACTTGAATTTATAGAGAATCTATCTAAAATAGATGATGCAGGTTTTACACCACAAGAACTCAATTATATCATTAGAGATTTTGATGATATTAAAAAACCGTTTAAACCTACACAGAAATCAATTTTAATTTTAGCAAAATCCATATACGATGGATTAAACACAATCGACGAAACTCAACAGGATTTGAAGCCTGATGATAAAATAGGTAATGCAGCATTAGAACAAATTAATCTCAAAGAAAAAGCAACGTCAGAATTTGTAAGAGCTAAAGCAAGTTTGCTTTTTGAAACGGATATTGTAGAAAAAGTCATCGGTATATTGAATGGTACAAATGTATTTATAACCAATGCTCCTAAAAACATAGCGTTCATTCTAGGAGAAGATAAAACGCTTCAAAATAAATTAAAATATGATAAAATAAATGGTAGTATCCAAATAACAGGGATCTTAACCGAAGCTGAAAGTATTGATTATAAAGCAATCAGTAACGACCCAGAGTGGATATTTGCATTGATTAGGGTTGAAAAACAGCAAAACAAGCAATTCAAAGAATTATTGTCTAAAATTTTTGAGACTGAAAAAACAAAAACAGACGCTCAAAAAGAAGCATTAGAAATAATAATTAAAGCAGGTGACATAAGTTTACCTATTGATAAAATACTTGAAGGAGATCCTGATATTAATACAGCTCCACAAAAAAGAATAGCATTTTTAGAAATTTTCATGCCTTACCTGCGTCAGGAACTGAGTCATCGTTTTATTGTAAACACTTTGTCTGGCATAGTAGGTTTACAATCTAATATTACTGACTTATTGATTTCTGATATACTAAAAATTGGTAATATACCAGTTTCGTTATTCAGTATTTTTGAAAAAATAAAAGAAAGTAGCAAGCCTGTTGAAAGCAATTGGAATGGATATCTAATTCCCGCAACAACTGCTACATATACTTTTGTTATTAAAGATAGTGATGCTCTACCCATACTCAGTATTGATGGAACAACATTGACTTTTACAGTTCAGGAAGATCCTACGAATGAATGGTGGAGTACTGATATTGTGCTCCAATCTGGCAAATTATATAAATTGTCAACTACTGGTGTCGAATTAAAAAAGATCCATTGGAAAACAACAGCCTCTGCTATTACAGCTGTTCCGTCATCGGCATTAATTCCCGACTTTGCCTCACAACAATGCGAGCCTGCATTAATTGCATTAAAAAAAGTGGCTATGCTGGTTACTGGTTTTGATTTGAGTGCAGATGAAATTCAGTTTCTGGAAAAAAACAAAGTTAATTTTGATAATCTGGATTTTAATAAATTAACACTAATTCATTGGTTGCGTTTAGAGGGATATACCAGATTGCGAAACTCTTTACCAGAATCTGAATTCAATATACTTGATTTTTGGAACTGGACTTACAATCCATTATCTGATGGCACATTATTGAGCAGTAAAATTGCGGAACTCTCAACATGGAAAAAACAACGAATTGATAAATTGATTGCATCTAATCATTTTAATATAACACAACTACAAGATTACAACAACGAAAAAAATCTATTAAAACTGCAGTCAGCTCTGGCTGTTGCCGATAAGATAAGTGTAGATATCGATTTGCTTTTTGAATGGGCAATCCCAACTTCTAAATTCAATAAATGCAGGGTAATAGCCGATAGTATAAAAAATGCAATTCGTGCCAAATACAATCAAACCGATTGGGAACAGGCTGTAAAACCATTGAGCGATAAACTGCGTAATAACCAGAAAGAAGCCTTAATTGGATTTTTGTTGCAACAACAAACATTAATAGATTGGGGGGTAACAGATGCAGATAGCCTATTTGAATATTTTCTGATAGATGTTCAAATGGATGCTTGCATGGAAACTTCACGTATCAAACAGGCTTTATCATCAGTACAATTATTTATACAGCGTTGTTTCTTGGGATTGGAAGAAGAATACAGCGGAATTGCACCAGATATATTAGATAGAGAACGTTGGGACTGGATGCAGCGTTACCGCGTTTGGGAAGCTAATCGTAAAGTTTTCTTATATCCCGAAAATTGGATTGAAAGCAATCTACGAGATGATAAGAGCCCATTTTTTAAAGAATTAGAGGGAGAATTACTGCAAAAAGACATCAACAAGCAAAATGTTATTGATGCGTTAAAATCCTATCTCTACAAAGTGGACGAAGTGGCTAATATGGAAGTAGTAGGTTTGTATATTGATGGCGAAAAAACATCCGAAAAATGGAATGAAGGAGCAAAATTACATGTGTTTTCCCGCACCCGCAATGCTCCTTATTTTTATTATTACCGTTATTTGGCCCTAGATGAAATGAATTGGTATCCTTGGGAAAAAATGCAGGTGGATATACCAGGTTATGATGTAGAAGATGCAACTGGGAAAGTTACAGATAATGGTTGTTTTTTAACAGCTGTGGTATGGAATGAACGCTTGCTGATTTTCTTTCCTCAGATTGCAAAAAAAGTAAAGCCAGCTAAGACTGGTAATGATTCAATGAAAACTCTTGGAGATACAACAGTTAACAGTAATTTACCTGTAGAATATTTTGAAATAAAAATGGCATGGAGTGAGTACCGAAATGGTAAATGGACACAGAAACAATTGAGCAAAGATGTTTTGGCTACAAGTCCTAAAGATAGTACTCATGATATTCCATTTTTTAAATTCATTCCTATTATAAGTGATGATAAAATACTAATTAATGTAGATGATCTTAAAGATGCTGATGGTGGTTATTTTGGTGCATTTAAATTTGAAGGGAATACCATAAAAGTAGGATCAGCGATAGGAACTGTACCAATTCCAATTGATCATTTTAATCAGTCAGACGGGAAAATGTATTCATGGCAGCTTAACAGTCCAACTTTTGCACGTCATCTTGATTTTTATTTTAATGAAGAATCATCAAAAGAAAATTTAGTTTGGGATTATGGAAGTTCAAATACGGTAAAATTCCATCATTCTTTTACACATAAACTAATGGGTAAAATTAATTCAGGGAAACTGGAAGAATTTTTTAATTGTAATCTAAAAATAGTTGATAAAGATGATGCTTTTGGTAAATATGACCATGATGGAGATGCAAGTACACCCGAAATATACAATGAGCTCAAACGCCCTTATTCTTTATACAATTGGGAACTGTTTCTGCATACACCAATGATGTTGGCAGATGCATTAAGTAAATCACAACAATTTGAAGAAGCCATGAAATGGTATCATTTTGTGTTTAATCCTATTGCCGAAGGTTCTGATGATAAACGCTTTTGGCAATTTGCGCCATTCAAAGAAACAAATAGTCAAAGAGTTTTAGAAAGCATTTTCAATAATCTGAAACCTAATAAGGCTGATCAAACCATTAACGAATGGCGTAACAAACCTTTTATGCCACACTTGGTAGCCCGTAACCGTCCGGTGGCATACATGAAATGGGTCGTAATGAAATATATCGATAATTTAGTAGCGTGGGGGGATTATCTATTCCGACAAGACACTATTGAAAGTATTAATCAGGCTACACAATTGTATATTTTAGCCATGCATATTATGGGACCTCGCCCCATGATTATTCCTAAACGCGGTATTACAAAACCGCAAACCTATATTGGTTTATTAGACAAATGGGATGCTTTTGGGAATGCCATGGTAGAGTTGGAATTAGCAGCTCCATTCAGCAATCAAACTACCTTACCTATTGGTGCAGTAAATAGCGAATTGGCCTTTGCAAATATATACGGTTTAGCTTCTTCGCTCTATTTCTGTATCCCGGACAATCCTAAACTTATGGGCTATTGGGATACGATTGCCGATAGATTATATAAAATACGTCATTGTGAAAATATCGAAGGAGTATTCCGAAAATTACCATTGTTTGAACCACCAATTGATCCTGCATTATTGGTAAAAGCTGCGGCGCAAGGATTAAGTATTGCCTCGGTAATAAATGATTTAAATACTCCAATGCCGAACTATCGTTTTTACTATTTACTCCAAAAAGCATTGGAATTATGTGGGGAATTAAAATCTATGGGAAATGCTTTGCTTTCCGTAATCGAGAAAAAAGACAATGAAGCCATTGCACTTATCCGATCCAGACATGAAAATGCAATGCATAATCTGGTAATGGAAATTAAAAAATTGCAACTGGAAGAGGCACAAAAAAATATGGATGGTCTGGAACAGAATCGCAAAAGCCCGGAGCATCGCATGAAGTATTACCTAAAATTAATAGGGGAGGACTTAGGCAAAGTACCAGGATTGGATGCTGAATTTGCTGAAATTGTCAATAGCATAGAAGCACCTGTGGATGAAAGCGGATTGAAACTCATACCTTTTGAGAAAGAAGATATGGATAAGGCCAGTGCTGCTGCCGATTGGCAAACTGGTATTGGAGTAGTAGAGACATTGGCTTCGGTTTTTCATGCATTACCAACGATAAATGGTCACGGAACACCTTTAGGAGTAGGAGTTGCTGTATCTTGGGGTTTCCCTAATTTGGCGAATGCTACATCAGCGGTTGCTAGAGGTTTACGAATTTACGCTGATCATCTTTCTTATCAGTCTTCATCAGCAGGTAAAAAAGGGAATTTCAAACGTGCTTTACAAGAACGAGTTATGCAAGCTAATGCTGCGGGTTATGAATTAAAACAAATAGACAAGCAAATAACAGCTCAAAAAATCCGTATCGACATTGCCAATCAGGAAATTACCAACCAACAAAAAATGATCGATAATGCACTGGAAATAGAAGATTTTTTAAAAAATAAATATACTAATGAAGAATTGTATACCTGGATGCGCGGCAGTCTTAAAACATTGTACCATCAGGTATATAGTTTGGCACATGAGCTGTCTAAAAAAGCAGAAAAAGTATATCGCTTTGAACGAGGTATAAGCAATTCCAATTTCATACAATCAGGCTATTGGGATGCTGGACGAGAGGGCTTACTCGCTGGAGAACAACTTTATGTTGGATTAAAACAAATGGAAGCCGCTTATCAGAACGAACGAGGTTATGATTATGAAATCACAAAACATGTTTCTTTATGTTTATTAAGCCCATTGGCACTTATTCAGCTTAGGGAAATAGAAAAGTGCGAGTTTGAAATACCCGAAGTATTATTTGATATGGATTATCCGGGGCAATACAAACGTCGTATTAAATCGGTATCGGTATCATTACCATGTATTGCTGGACCTTATACAGGTGTCAATGCCAAATTTAGTCTGTTGGAAAATAAATTCAGAAATAATGCGATCGGAGGTAAGACATATGAGGAGATTACAGATGATACAGATGACCGTTTCAGCACATACCGAATTCCAATTAATGCTATTGCCACCAGTACGGGTCAAAATGATAGTGGTATGTTTGAATTGAATTTTAAAGATGAACGTTACATGCCATTTGAAGGTGCTGGTGTTGTTAGTAAATGGCGTCTTGAATTACCAGAGATTCGTCAATTTGACTATGGAACAGTTACCGATGTTATAGTACATATTAGATATACATCTAACGAAGGTGGAGAACGATTAAAACTAAACGCTACAAAGACCGTATTTAAACAATTGGAAAATATTAAACAACAATTGAACGAAACTGGTCTCCATTTGGCATTAAACATGAAGCATGATATGGCTAATGAATGGCATTTATTAAAAAAATCAGGAACAGTTGAGTTGAATATTGACAAAGTACGATTGCCTTATTTGGCTCAGTCTATTAATTCAGTACATATTGAACAAGTTATGTTCTTGGCAAAAGTCAAAGACAATCCAGTTAGTTTTGTACTTAATATTGATGAAACCGAAACAATAGATCTTTCTAAAGTCAATGAATTGAATATGTGTCGTGGCATCAACTCGGATATTAAACTTAATATTCCATTTAGCCTATCTGTTGAAGAAGTCGATAGATTAAAATTGGAGGAATTGATAATGATAGTGAAATATGGTTTTTAAAGTTAAATGATTCTATATTTAGATGGAGAGGTAGTTGACCATGCCACAATATAATTGACTTTTTTTGTTGACTAAACAAAGACAGAGGATGGGTGCTTAGATATTTTAAATAAAGGTAATTGAGAATAATTGTAAACCAGATATACTAAATATTGATAAAAGAGGCTCAAATATCAGTACTGCCAGAGTTTATAGTAAACGTTTGTTTTCCAAAATAGCAATCCGACAGAACCTTATAATTTAACCATCATAAAATGGCGTCACTACAAAAAAAAATAATTTTTTTATAGTAAATAAGGGGAGGAGCTCCAATAAACACTTTCTATAAAAAGGCTGTAGACTCACTCGATAATGATGCGTATATTTGGAATTATAAATTATAATAATGCTATCTATGAAGAAAATAGGATTTTTATCGTTTGGGCATTGGGCCAATCATCCTTCCTATCAAACTCGTACTGCTGCTGATACACTGCTTCAATCTATTGATTTGGCCGTGGCTGCTGAGGAAATTGGTCTGGACGGCGCTTATTTTCGAGTGCATCATTTTGCTACACAGCTGGCATCGCCTTTTCCTTTACTTTCGGCCATTGGTGCTAAAACCAGTAAAATAGAGATTGGGACAGGAGTAATCGATATGCGGTATGAAAATCCGTTGTATATGGTGGAAGATGCTGGTGCTGCAGACTTAATTTCGGGAGGACGTTTGCAATTAGGAATCAGTAGAGGATCGCCGGAGCAAGTCATTGATGGTTGGCGTTCTTTTGGTTATGAGCCCATGGAAGGTGAAACAGATGCCGATATGGGACGCAAGAAAGCTTTGGAGTTTTTGGATAAGTTAAACGGTGTGGGATTTGCTGAGCCAAACCCATATCCGATGTTCCCAAATCCACCAGGTTTATTGCGCCTTGAACCACATTCTGAAGGTTTACGAGAACGAATCTGGTGGGGAGCAGCCTCTAATGCTACTGCCATTTGGGCGGCCGAAAACGGGATGCACCTGCAAAGTTCTACCCTGAAGTATGACGAAAATGGTAAACCTTTTCATGTTCAACAGGCCGAACAGATCAGGTTATATAAAGAAGCCTGGAAAAAAGCAGGACATAAGTACGAAGCACGAGTTTCGGTAAGCCGTTCTATTTTTGCACTGGTTAATGATCAGGACAAATACTACTTTGGAGATCAGGGTAAAGGATCAGATAGTTTTGGTAATATTGAGAGAGATAAACGAGCAATTTTCGGAAAGAGTTATGCTGCTGAGCCGGAGAAACTCATTGCAGAATTGGCACAGGATGAAGCTATTCAGGAAGCTGATACGGTGCTGTTGACCATACCCAACACATTGGGTGTTGACTACAATGTACATATACTGTCGGCTATATTAAAATATATTGCTCCAGAATTGGGCTGGCGTTAGTTTTTTATAAAAAGAGAACCTCCAAGATCAAATAATTTTGGAGGTTTTTTTGTTTCAAAAACTCTTAATACCATCGATTTATAAAAAGGAGGATATAAAATCACTTAGACTTTAAAAGCTTTGAATCTGCAAAATAGAATGTTATATAATATATAGCAATAGAACCTTAATTTACACAACTACAGTTACTTGATCTATTCTTAAAATCAAATCCAATAGTTAACATATGTGTTCCTGAGTTATGATTTTGAAGTTGATTTAAACTAATATTAAAGGAGTAAGCAGCATAAAACTTATTTTGTCTGAATCCTACTAAGGGTGCGATTGAATTGGGCTTAAATGATTGATCTGCTAACAATCGTAAGTTTATACCTCCCCAAATATAGTTTTCACCAGTCATTTTCCGAATCTTAAGGTTAAGATCAAGACTTGACCGACCATCACTTTCGTATATTTGATATAGAATAGATGGTTCATATTCTATAGAAGTAAATTTATTTTTTAAAAGAAATCCTGTATATAAATAATAGTTTCTAATATTCATTGGTTCTTTTAAGATTGTAGGTTTTACTGATTTATTTAAAATATTAACCGCATTGAAACTGACGAAAAAATTTTCTAAACGATATAAAAAGCTTAAATCAAAATTTGAGTTATTCACATTATAAGACTGGACACTCGGATCAGATGTGTTAATGTCGGATATATCAATATTAAAATTTGTAAACTTATATGAGAGCCCAAATGACAAATACTGATTATTAAACTCTGATAAAGTAATATGATGAGCATAAGTTAACTGTCCTCCCTTTTGAGAAGTATTCCTATTTTTATCATTAAAAAAAATGGCACCAATGCCTGAGCGATCTGCAATTCTGGCATCAAAGGATAATGACTGTGTTTGTGGTGCATCTTCTACTCCTAACCATTGTGTTTCGCCAGTAAGACGTATTTTATAAAATTCACCAATACCTGCGTAGGCTCCAGCAATAACATACGGATTATCTGCTAAATATTGGCTAGTTGGTGCTAGTTGTAATTCTTGCCCATAAGTGGGAAGACTAGCTATTATGAAAAGTAATAATACTATTTTGTTTGTTTTTTTCATTTTATCTAAATAAAGTCATTCCGCCAATAAATTCTCTTCTATCCTTATCATTATTAGTTTTAATAACGTACCAATAATCCCCAGTTGGCAAAGGTTTTCCTTGATATGTACCATCCCATCCCATTGTTGTATTCCCTTTAAAATTCATGATTAATCTCTGATATCTATCAAATATTGAAACTTCTAAATTTGGATAATCTTCTATTCTTGTAGGATACCAATAATCATTACTTCCATTTCCATCTGGCGAGAAAAATTTAGGAAATTCTATTCCTTCATAAGTTAAATATGCTGTTTCAGTAGAGAAACAACCTTTGTTATCTTTAACATAAATGGTATAATTTCCAGAGTGATCAATCTTAAAAATTGGATTGGAGGTATAACTATTAGTGCTATTAATGCTATATTGATAAGGAGCAGTACCACCTGATGCAACAATTGTATATTGATTAACTCCTGTTTCGGAAAAAGAAAAATCTGGATTCTCAATATTTTGTGTAACTAAAACAGTATCACTAGAAGCACATCCCAAAGTACTATTGGTGACTGTTAAAGTATAGACTCCACTGGAACTAACAACAGGGGTTAAAGTATTCGCACCACTATCGATAATTCCCCCAGTCCATAAATAAGTAACACCCGAAATATCAGAACCAGTTCCATTAAGCATAATTGTTGATGAAGCACAAGTAATTATAGCCGGACTACCTGCTTCTGCGATGGGAGCTGTTTGAATATTTAAGGTTACAATAGCAGTAGCGGTTTGGCTACAAGGCGAACTACTATTTACAGTATAAGTATAGATATTACCAACATTAGTCCAGATACCACTTGTATCTGGCGTTCCGCCTAACTGGGCAAACAATTGTGCATTGGTAGGAGTAGTTCCTGAGCATAAAGTCAACGTTCCGTTTGTTCCTGCATTTGGAGTTGTTTGCCTATTTATAGTTACAGTAGCTGTAGCAGATAGACTGCAAGGAGAAACAGCATTTACAGTATAAGTATAAATATTGCCAACATTAGTCCAAATACCACCTGTATCTGGCGTTCCGCCCAACTGAGCAAACAATTGTGTATTGGTAGGAGTAGTTCCTGAGCATAAAGTCAAAGTTCCATTTGTTCCCGCATTTGGAGTTGTTTGCCTACTTATGGTTACAGTAGCTGTAGCAGATAGATTGCAAGGAGAACTACTATTTACAGTATAAGTATAAATATTGCCAACATTAGTCCAAACACCACCTGTATCTGGCGTTCCGCCTAATTGGGTAAACAATTGTGTATTGGTAGGAGTAGTTCCAGAACATAAAGTTAACGTTCCGTTTGTTCCCGCATTTGGAGTTGTTTGTCTATTTATAGTTACTGTAGCTGTAGCAGATAGATTGCAAGGAGAAACAGCATTTACAGTATAAGTATAAACATTACCAACATTAGTCCAAACACCACCTGTATCTGGGGTTCCGCCCAATTGAGCAAACAATTGAGCATTGGTAGGGGCAGTTCCTGAGCATAAAGTTAAAGTTCCGTTTGTTCCCGCATTTGGAGTTGTTTGCCTATTTATAGTTACAGTAGCTGTAGCAGCTATATTGCAAGGAGAAACAGCATTTACAGTATAAGTATAAATATCACCAGCATTAGTCCAAACACCACTAGTATCTGGCGTTCCGCCTAACTGAGCAAACAATTGTACATTGGTAGGAGTAGTTCCTGAGCATAAAGTTAAAGTTCCGTTTGTTCCTGCATTGGGAACAGCTTGCGTATTTAAGGTTACAGTAGCTGTAGCAGCTATATTGCAAGGAGAAACAGCATTTACAGTATAAGTATAAATATTACCAACATTAGTCCAAACACCACCTGTATCTGGCGTTCCGCCTAACTGAGCAAACAATTGAGCATTGGTAGGAGTAGTTCCTGAGCATAAAGTCAACGTTCCGTTTGTTCCTGCATTCGGAGTTGTTTGAATATTGATAGTCTTAGTTATTCCTGTTAGAACCTGACTACAGATACCATCCGTAGTATTTGTTAAATTTAAGGTCGTATTAGAACTTACTGAAGGAATTGTTACCACTACAGAACCTGTTGTTCCTATTACAGCTGTTCCTGAAACTGCTCCTGTATAACTCACATTATCACCAGTTTTCCCAGTTATTGTAAAATTAGCATCCGATCCTAAGCAAATGGAATTTGGACCCGTTAATGTTGGAACTGTTGGTAATGAATATGCTCCTGTAACATTAACAGTTACCGGAAGAGAGCTACAACCTCCACCAGCTGTATTGGTTACAATTAACTTATAAGTGCCTGCAGCATCTACAATTGGGTTTAATGTTGTTGCTCCGCTGACAATTGAGCCATCAGTTGTTGTCCATTGATAATCGATACCAGTACCGGTTGTCGAGCCTGTACCGTTTAGTGTAACCGAAGGACTCAAGCAAGTAATTACGGCTGTAGTAACTACTTGTGCTACCGGAATGCTACAAGTTGGTGCTGTACTGGCTTGGCAACTATATTTTTCAACGTCAAAACAAGTACCAAGACCACCTACTGGAGTTACAAAAATATCGACATTATCAGATGGTTGTAATCCAGTTACACTATAGGTTAAGACATTACCAATGGCTCCAATATTTTGGATTAGATTAGTGTTTACTTGATAAGAAATCGTATAATCGGTAGCTCCCAAAACAGCATCCCATAGAAAAGATACCGCATTTTGTGATGGTACTCCGCATGAAATCTTAGGCTTTAATATTGAATTTATACCAACCTGTATCTGTTCTTTTTTGATAATGTCTGTACTACCATCACAATCCTTAACTGTACAGGTTACTTCATAAATACCTGCATTAATTGTTTGCGCATTGGTAATACTCGGATTTTGGGTTGTATTAGAATAGCCGTTGGGTCCAGTCCATGAATAAGTAGTACCTGTAGGTAAAGTTCCGTTTACTTTTAAATCGATAGTGCTGTTGGCACAAAGAGAAATTGGCGTAACAACGCTAGGCTCAAGAACCACGCTAGGAGTAACCACTAGTTCTTTGGTTCTTGTAATCAGGCAATCAAAAGAAGTAATTTCTAAGGTATAAATACCAGCATCTTGAGGTGTTACAGCGGAGATAGTATATTTATTAGATGTGGAAACGACTGTCCCCAATGGATTCTTCCATTTATAAGTAACCCTGGAATCTGTATCGAGATACTTTGGGAAATTATTTTCAACACTAAAATCTGCTTGGTATCCTTCGCACAATAGGGTAGGCATAGACTCAGTATAAAGTATATCTTCAAAATCATCTACATTAAACAAAAACATTTGCACCCCCGAAACAGTACTTCCGTATGTAATATTCCTGAAGCCTATTTTTTGAGGTTTAGAACAATCACTGTTTACATAAATAGCATGCACTTTTCCAGGTTTAGAATAGCGGGTATCAACTCTTCCTGCTTTAAATTGTGATTGGGTTTCGGCAATAGAAGTCCAAATTCTTGGAGCGATGAGAGTTCCGTTATTTATAGTAATAGCCGTTTCTTCTCCTGCTATTGGGCTCACAGTATTTTTTTGTTCTACGTACATTTTACCTAAAACAGGAGTATCATCATTATTGCGCACCCCAGCATATAAGCCATCTTTACCTATAAATCCATTACCATGTAATCGGTAGTATTTACCTTTAACAGCCCCTCCAGATTGAAATTCAATATTATAAATATATAAACCTGTCGTTTGTATCTTATAAATAATCCTGTCGGGATTAAGTCCCAATCCATTATACCAACTTCCATCGTTTATTCCCCCATTAGTGATTGCACGATCTGCAGAAGTTGTGTACAAGCCATGACCATCTATTCCTGTTGGAAAACAAGGCGTACCTGTTAAACTTGGTGGCAAACAAGGACCTTGATTAGGTCCATAATATCCAGCATCATTGTTTCTAAAATTTAGAGTGTTATTAACCGCTCCAGTAGTATAATTTACGATGTCAATTTTTCCAGATGAATTATTAAGTTGATGAAACCAACGTTGGGTAATATTACCAGAGTTATCTAATTTATCCCAGGACCACTCGTTTCCTCCAGGTAAATTTTGAGTTTCAATTAAATGGATTCTATTATCATGTCCCATATCGCGCACTCCATCGGCACCCTGAAAACTGAGCATATGCACTTTTTTCCCTGGGATCACTTTACAATCTAAAACACGTTGTTTGTCTATCCACAAATTGGTTTCTTTTTCTTCAACTTTAGGCAGTACCGTACTAAAAATGTCTACGAGTAAAGATCGCGATGTTAACAGCGTATGATCGGCATTCATTCTTCTGTAATATTCAGCATTGAATTTTTTGAAAACATCAGAATCTTCAACATACATTTTATAAAATGCAGCCGAACTCGTACCATAGCGTTCCCAATGTGCTCCAATGCCTTGATCACTTGACCAAAAATCAGTAGTGGTAAGTTGAGAGTGGTTCTGAAAATCATAATCCCAATCAAAGGCATAACCGTCCTCATGTCCCCAATGCTTATTTAGATAAGCAGTTCCTGCTGGGAAGTAATTAGGATATGCAGCAGCAAACTTGTCCATTACAATCTGTGCAACACATTCTGCCATACCTTCTTCAAAACCACTTAAAGTATTTTGGTAATGCCAAAGATTATCAGAAGACAAACACACATTATCACGCCAGGCATGCAAAAGTTCATGAACCATTAAGCGTGGTTGAGTCATCTTGCCAAAAGCATCAGCAGTATATTGAGTCGAAATCCAGTTAGGGCCATTATAAAATGTATTACTCCCAGAAGCATTACCATCATTCACTACATTTACTGTATAAGAGTGAGAAGACGGACCATATATTTGCGCTATAATGGGGATTACTTTACTGTAAAAATCCATCATATTGGTAGCTTGCCAATTGGCAAAACCTCCCAATCCATTGACTCCAAATTGCGTCTCTATAGTAACATTTACCATATTGCCAGCTGTACCCAAATTTTGCCATGTAAAATTTAACGGACCAATCACTGTGTCTGTACCGCCATTTAATAAGTGAAAATAAAAATTTTGCCCTTGCATAAATGTAGTTCCCAAAGCGAGAGCCGTTAAACGTAATTCTTCATAGCTATAGCCGTAAGTCGTCTTATCTGTATTATTCAAACCTTGACTCCAACGAATATTTTGCGAATTAGGACCATTAGGAACTGAGCCTGTTCCGATAGAGAAGCTTGTAAATCCTCCAGTTTGCCAGTTTACAAAAGCACTATGAATACTTTCTACATTTCCTGTTATTCCTGTGGCTGCTACAGCCTTTAATTTGCTTTGTAGGTTTGATTTAATCGGAACCGGAGCAGGAACATTTGCGGGTTTACATCCCATTGGCAATGTACCAGACTGTTGTACTTGAGCGACTAAAGTGAAGGAAAAAAAAGCAAACAAGGCTAGGATGTGTAATTTTTTCATTGCATAAAGTTGTAGGTTAATCGACAATGGACATGTTTTATCGAAGCACTACAAAATTAGTTTTGTCATGAAAAGAAAATAGTCATAAGTTATTCAGTATTGATATTAAATTAACATAAAAAATACACTTACAATAATTATTTACAATATATGTAGTATTAATCGTTGTTTTTGGTTTTCTGGGTAATGAGAGATGAGGTATGGTTTATTAGTTGATATAAGAGATTAAGCGTTATAATCTGATTTACACTTAGAACTAAATAAAAAATTAAAATAACGGCTGGGATCTCAAAGCCCGCTTCAAAAAAGTGATAAAAAAAATTAAATGACACTGTTTCTTTTTAGCTTGAATGTGGTCAACTCAAGAACTTTTATATATTTGTTGCGCCTTATAAATCAGTTTTTTATTGGGAATAAATGAACATTATTTATAAAATTATAACATATATAACAATGAATTTGAACACCAAATACGGGAAGAAAGAATTCCTGAAGCTATAAAAAATGTTTTTATTTTGAATGACCTGAACTAAGAGAATTACTTTATTTATTATCCATTCCATTGGAAGGAGTCTGAGAAGAATTGGATTTTAAGCAATATAAATTAATAGATTTTATCTTCAGAAGTTGTTCAGAATAAGCCGTTTTTATTTTGTGGATATTTAACTTAATTTATTAGAATGAGAACAATTTCTAAATTACTAGTTGCAAATAGAGGAGAGATTGCACTACGTATTTTTCGCGCTGCCGCGGAATTAAAAATTAAAACTGTAGCTATTTATACCTATGAAGATAGGTATTCCCTGCACCGCTACAAAGCCGATGAGGCGTATCAGATAGGCAAAGATACAGACCCCCTAAAGCCCTATCTTGATATTGATGAAATCATTAAAGTTGCCAAAGCTGAAGGAATCGATGCTATTCATCCTGGGTATGGTTTTTTATCAGAGAATGTACTATTTGCTACTAAATGTGCCGAGAATGGTATTTTATGGATTGGCCCCAATCCAGAAGTCATGGAACAATTAGGTGATAAAGTGGCTGCCAAAAAAATTGCACTTGCTGCCAATGTGCCTTTAATCGAAGACAGTAAAATAGACCTTTCTTCATTTTCTATTGCTCAGGAAGAAGCAAATCGCATTGGATATCCTTTAATGCTAAAGGCTGCTGCAGGCGGAGGAGGGCGCGGTATGCGAGTGGTTAGAAAGGCCAGCCAATTAGAAGCTTTGTTCAACGAAGCAAAAAGAGAAGCAAAAACAGCTTTTGGAGATGATACGTTATTCCTTGAAAAATTCATTGAAAATCCCAAACATATCGAAGTACAATTATTAGGTGATAATTATGGAAACATTGTCCATTTATTTGAACGTGATTGTAGTGTTCAGCGAAGATTTCAAAAAGTGGTTGAAATTGCTCCAGCCCCAAATTTAAAACAAGAAACAAAAGATAAGTTATATAAGTATGCACTTAGTATTGCAACTAAAGTAAATTACAATAATGCTGGAACGGTTGAATTTTTAGTCGATGCGGCAGAAAATATTTATTTTATAGAAGTAAATCCCCGCATTCAGGTAGAACATACCGTTACGGAGGAAGTAACAGGAATTGATATTGTTAGAAGTCAAATTCTTATTGCTTGTGGTCATAAACTCTCTAGTCCAGGGATTTACATTATGGGACAAGAAAGTTTAAAATGTAGTGGTTTTGCAATTCAATGCAGGATTACTACCGAAGATCCAGCAAATGATTTTACACCCGATTATGGGACAATTATAGCATATCGAAATGCTGGAGGTTATGGTATCAGAATAGATGAAGGAAGCTCATATTCGGGAGTTAAGATTTCGCCTTTTTTTGATTCTATGCTCGTAAAAATTACTGCCAGAGGAAGAACATTAGAAGGAACGAGCCAACGTCTTTTAAGAACGCTGAAAGAATTTACTATTGAAGGAGTAAAAACTAATATTCCATTTTTAGAAAATTTAATTGTACATCCCGATTTTCAGGCAGGAAATATCACGGTGAATTTTATAGGAGATAATCCGTCATTGATGAAAATCAAAAGAAAATCCGATAATGTGACCAAGAATTTGGCATTTATAGGGAATATAATTGTTAATGGTAATGCAGATGTTCCTTTTATCGTTCCTGATAAAAAATTTCTGACGCCAAAATTACCAATTCCAGCAAGTGCCTTTCATATTAATGGAACCAAACAACTACTAGATCAGTTAAAGCCAAAAGGATTTTCGAACTGGATCAAAGAGCAAAAACAAATTTTGTATACAGATTGTACTATGCGAGATGCACATCAGTCATTACTTGCTACCAGAGTGCGTACGATTGATATGATGCCTTTTGCAGAAACATTTACAAAAGACTTTCCGCAAATGTTTTCTATGGAAGTTTGGGGAGGAGCGACATTTGATGTTGCGATGCGATTTTTGAATGAATGTCCTTGGAGTCGTTTGGAACAAATGCGAAAAGCGATGCCCAATGTACTGTTGCAAATGTTGATTAGAGGTTCTAATGGAGTAGGTTATACCGCATATCCAGATAATTTGGTTGAAAAATTTATTGAAGTATCCGCTCAAAAAGGGATAGATGTTTTTAGGATTTTCGATTCATTAAACAGTATCGACAATATGAAAAACAGTATTAATGCCGTACTTACAAATACAGATTCCCTTGCCGAAGTATGTATGGGTTATTCAGGAGATATCTTAAATCCTGAGCGTCCAAAATTTAATCTTAACTATTATTTAGATCTCGCAAAGAGAATAGAAGATACAGGAGCTCATATTCTTTGTATAAAAGATATGGCAGGTTTATTGAAACCTTATGCTGCCGAAAAATTAATTACCGAGTTAAAAAAATCGATTGACATTCCAATACATTTGCACACGCATGATACAGCAGGAATCCAGTCTGCAACCTATCTTAAAGCAGTAGAGGCAGGGGTTGATATTATAGATGTTGCATTATCCTCTATGTCAGGACTTACCTCACAACCCAATTTTAATGTATTTGCAGAAGCCTTAAAAGGAACTCCTCGTGATTCGGGACTTGATGTCGAAAAACTAAATCAATACAGTAATTACTGGGAAGATATCAGGGAGTATTATTACCCTTTTGAGTCCGATTTAAAATCAAGTACGGCTGAAGTCTACAAGCATGAAATTCCTGGCGGACAATATTCTAATCTTAAACCTCAGGCTTATTCCTTGGGCTTAGAGACCAGAATGACAGCTATTAAACAAGCATATCAGGATGCCAATAGTTTGCTTGGAGATATTATTAAAGTAACACCATCCTCTAAAGTAGTGGGTGATCTGGCCATGTTTATGGTAAGTAGTAACCTGAGCAAGCAAGATGTTTTAGATCAAGGTACTACCTTGTCTTTTCCTAATTCTGTAAAAGGAATGCTTAAAGGAGAGTTAGGGCAACCAGACGGCGGATGGCCAATTGATTTTCAACAAATGGTTCTCAAAAAAGAAAAACCATTTTTAGATTTGCCCAATGCACATTTAACGCCTATAGATTTTGATAACGAATTTGAAGCTTTTCAGGAAAAATTTTCATCATCCTGTACATTAGCTGATTTTATATCTTACCAATTTTATCCAAAAGTTTTTGAAGATTATTTTAAAACTATCGAAAAATATGGAGATGTGAGTGTAATTCCTTCGACTACATTTTTCTACGGATTAAAACCTAATGAAGAAGTAATCGTTAATATCTCGGAAGGAAAATCTATTATTGTAAAATTCTTGTATAAGTCAGAACCTGATTTACAAGGTATCAGAACAGTCTATTTTAAGCTTAATGGCCAGACAAAAGCTATTGAAATAAAGGATAAGTCTATAAAGACAATGAATGTTCAGAACCGAAAGGCATTAACAGCTGCTGAAATTGGTGCTCCTTTACCAGGATTACTGAGTAAAATATGGATTAAAGAGGGAGAGGAAATTAAACAAGACCAACCTTTATTTACTATTGAAGCCATGAAAATGGAGAATACAGTATTAGGAAAGTCTGGAATAATCCATAAAATCCATCTCAATGAAAATAGTTTGGTAGAAAAAGGAGATTTACTTATTGAGTATCTTGTTGAATAACATACTTATGTCAACTTTCGGTTTCTTCTAAATAAAAAAGCTCTTTTGTAACAAAAGAGCTTTTTTTTATAATTGATTTTGACCAATTAACTTTTAAACAACCTAAATACTTATTATTCGATTCTGTTAGATGTGACAGAACTATGTTTTGTACGATTCCTTTTTTAACTTATCTTCGCTGTTTATACATTTGTGAGTACATTTAACTCATTTAAAAAATCTAATTTGTGAAAGAAAAACATGAAGACGTAAAAGAGAATCAGCTTAAACGTGGGCTGACTAACCGCCACATTCAGTTAATTGCCTTAGGCGGATCAATAGGAACAGGTCTTTTCCTTGGTATTGGTCCAGCAGCTGTATTAGCAGGGCCATCTGTTATTTTAGGATATGCTGTTGCCGGAATTATCGCTTTTTTTATTATGAGACAACTTGGCGAAATGGTTGTTGAAGAACCTGTTTCAGGAAGCTTTAGTCACTTTGCCTATAAGTATTGCGGTTCCTTTGCCGGTTTTGCATCAGGTTGGAACTATTGGATTTTATACATTTTAGTTAGTATGGCTGAACTTACAGCCATTGGTGTTTATGTACAGTTTTGGTGGCCTGAAATTCCGCTGTGGGCATCCAGTTTATTTTTCTTCCTGGTTATTAATGCTTTAAATTTTGCCTCTGTAAAAGTTTATGGAGAAACTGAATTTTGGTTTTCAATCATAAAAGTTGTCGCAATTATTGCAATGATCCTCTTTGGTACTTACTTGCTAATAAGTGGTACAGGAGGAGAACATGCTACAATTCATAATTTGTATAACGATGGAGGCTTCTTTCCAAAAGGGGTTTTTGAAAAAACGGGAGATGGTAATTTTCAGGGTTTATTATCAGCAATGGCTCTAATTATGTTCTCCTTTGGTGGTTTAGAACTAATTGGGATTACCGCTGCTGAGGCAGAAAATCCAGAAAAAAATATTCCAAAAGCAACAAATCAGGTTATCTACAGAATCCTTATATTTTATGTTGGTGCATTAGTAATTTTATTTGCTTTGTCACCTTGGCAACAAATTACTACAGATAGTAGTCCATTTGTAATGGTTTTTCAAAATTTAAACGGAATGGAGTTTGAGTTGTTTGGCAACAAAATATTTTTTACAAGCCTTATTGCTAATGTGCTTAATTTAATTGTATTAACTGCCGCTTTATCAGTATATAATAGTAGCGTATATAGTAACTCACGTATGTTATATGGTTTAGCAGATCAAGGCAATGCTCCTAAGTTTTTAATGAAGCTAAACAAACAATCGGTACCAATTAATGCTATTTTAATTTCTTCCTGCTTTGCAGCGATTTGTATTTTAATAAATAAGCTAATTCCAAAAGAGGCTTTTAGTATTTTAATGTCTTTAGTGGTGTCTTGTTTAATTATTAACTGGGTTATGATTTCTTATACGCATCTAAGATTTAGACGCTCAAAAGACAAGGAAGGTACAAAAACTAAGTTTGCTTCATTATTTTATCCAGTAAGTAATTACATCTGCTTTGTGTTTTTATTGGGTATTTTATCAATCATGTGGATTACTAATATGAAGTTATCCGTAGAGTTAATTCCTATTTGGTTAGGTATTCTTTTTGTATGTTATAAAGTTTTTAAAACAAAAAAATAAGTAGTTTTTACTACATCATTCTAGCTATCTGTGTACATCTGCTAAAATCTTTTAAAATCTGCGTGAAACAAAACTAATATCTTCTAAGTATGCAGATATTAGATTATTAAACTAGCAACTTTAATTAAAGGATTTAACACCTAGTCGACAAAGATTGGATTCGTGTTGCGGAGTTATTTACGAAGTAATTGGACCCAACGGGTTAAAAAAAAACAGATACAATTAAGATTTATAGTATAGTAAAAGAAAAAAAAACCTTGCTTAATTTTATTTAAGCAAGGTTTTTTTATTTATTATGGGCTTATTTTTTAGATTCTTCCACAGATACTTTTCTAAACTCTTTTAATAATTTTTCAATTTCTAAAGTTGATTTACGAGCTCTTGGTCCTGCTGCTTTCACACCTTTCTCGATTAATGATTCTGATTCAGTTTTGAATGTTTCGAATTCTGCATTGATTTTTGATACTAGATCTTTCATGATGTTATTTTTAATTTAAGAATCCAAAAATATTCTTTTTGCTCTTAATACATAAATTAGATGCAATTAATTTTACTCAATGCTTTTAATCTTTAAATCAATTACTTTAATTTCACCGTCGGTTAAGAATCCTAGTTTCCCTTGTTGGCTTAAATTGCTTTTTTCTATAGAACACTCTAATGTTTTTTCATTATTAACAGAGAAGTATAATTGATTGTTCGTTACCCTAATTTTTACCGAATACCATTTGTCATTTTCTAATTTCATTGGCTTATTAAACAAAGTTGGGCCGCCGCGTTTTTCGTATTCGTCACTTCCTTCTTTATAAACGCCTTTCCCTATTACAATATTCTGATCAATATTATACAAATACGTTCTTATATATTGTTCTTTATCAATGTTTAGCATTATTTCAAATAGAGATCCTTTGGTCATGTTTACTCTAAATTCGATTTCATAATTTTTTGAGAGTTTCTTTTTAGATTCTATAACTCCCCAATGCATTGGTCCTCCAGTACCTATCAAGGTATCTTTTTTTAGTAACCATTCTTTTGAGTTAAAATTCCAATTTGATTTCAGTTTAGAAGCTTGAACAATTTTATATTCTTTTTTTGCAGTTGAAATTGTGCTAGAACACGAAATCATAACGAGAGATAGTATCAATAAACCGAAATATTTATTCTTCATTTTTGTTTTTAGTAAATTTATAATTATTTTTTTTAAGTCTTTTAGAAAACATAATTTTTAAAGGTAATTACATAATTTTGTAATGCACGAAGCAACGAGCTTCTTAAATTATACTATGAGCAATACATTTTCTGACAGTAACCAAATTGGGATGGTACCAACTTTCTCTGAGCTTATACAGACCAGTTTCAAGGGAGAAATGAATGCGCTATGTTGGTTCAGAAATTTGGATGGAGATTTTAACGAGATTGTAACTCAACTAGGTTTAAAAGAAAATATAACCGAAGTTTATCCTGAAGATTTACTCGCACTCCAACTATCAGAAAAGGGGAGTATAGCAAGGGAAATAATCTTACAAGATTTACAATTATTAACTGATTTTGGTGCTTCGCCAGCTCTTAATTTACTGAAGTGTTATGAACGTGATGACGAATTTGATTTCATATCTACAGATGTGTATTCTTTTCATGTTGATCGTTCGCCCATTGCAACAGATACTTTTTTATGTACCTATCATGGAGCGGCAAGTGATATTGTTTCTAATTCGCAAGCAGCCCAAAAAGTTCTAATTCCGGAAATACGAGCCAAGCTAAAAGAGCTGCATGACGGACCAGAGGAAGAATTCGAAGACTTCTTGAAAGAAAATTATTTTGATTTGCATTATCAGATACACGACGATGCAGAACCTATTAATTTAGGTATAGGACATCTTTGGCGATTGGCTGTAGATCATCCAAAACAACAAGTACTGCCTTGTATTCATAGAGCACCAATAGAAAATGAAGGGGAGTATAGGTTGTTGTTGATTTGTTAGGGAAATTGTTGAGACAATGTAGTTGAGAAAAGCTTATTTAAATCCTTGAAAACCGAATAGATTTATGGCAATAAGTAAAGTAGCTAATCACGAAACCCCTTAATAATAGTGTTTAATTTTCTTTATTTTCCTGATCTCTATGGAATTTAATAGAGTCTGTCTTTATAGTTTTTAAAACAGAATCTATTTTTTTTCTCCGAGAATCTACATACTCCTTTTCGGAAATAAGATTAATGCTATCCATTTCTCTTTTTATTTTAAAATACTTCGTAGAGATAGCTCTATTAGTGTAATTCCAAACCATATTCATGTCGTTCAGAAATTTATTTCGAACATAAATAATTCCGTTTTCTTCTATATAATCTACTCTGGTATCACCCAAAACCCATCTTATGTTCTTATAGTAACTTGGAGAAATCTCATTTGGTTTGGCAAATTTGTAAAGATCATTGTCAAAATATATTAATTGTGGGGTGTGGTTTTCTTCTGCCAAAATTACGGGACGAAGTTCAACATACCTGTTTTGCCAATAATAATAAGAGGCATATAAAAGAACTATAACTATTATTGATATGTATATTTTCTTTTTCATTATTCTATTTTAATGAATAAATCCCTTAATAATACTATCTAATTTTTCTTTGCTTTCGTAATCTCCATTAATACTATCCATCTTTCTTTGCGATTTAAACCATTCGAGATTGTTAGTTTTAGTAGTATGGTTCCAAATCATTT
The DNA here is from genome assembly GCF_002156885.1 of Flavobacterium sp. AJR. Lineage (NCBI taxonomy): Bacteria > Pseudomonadati > Bacteroidota > Flavobacteriia > Flavobacteriales > Flavobacteriaceae > Flavobacterium > Flavobacterium sp. AJR. Next base: position 45,649 of record NZ_NCWQ01000042.1, read on the forward strand.
CGTAATCATTCATGTATTTATATCTGATATAAATCACTCCATTTTTTACAATATATTCTTGATGTTCTCTTTCCAAAACCCACTTTATGTTTTTATAAAAATTTGGCGGAATTTCATTTGTTTTTGCGATTTTAAATAATTGATTATGAAATGTTTCTGAAAATAATACCGGTTCACGCAAATCCTCATTTACAAGTACAGGACGAAGTTCTACATATCTATTTTGCCAATAATAATAAAATGATAATAAAATAATTAGAATTGCTAAACCTATGTATATTTTTTTTTTCATTTTTTCTATTTCAATTTTATACTTAATCCTCCAAAAAATCCAGATTGGAAAGTTTTATTAAAACTTTGTTGCCATTGACTTCTCATTTCATACGGTCTTGCTCCGCAATGTTTTTCTACTAACAAAGCATCTGAGTCGTTAACATATCCAAAACCATTGATATAAGCATTTGCTCCTTTGTGCCAGTCGTACCTATCCCACCAATAATGAATTATTGTTCCTGATAATACAAAATTATTATTTACTCGGGTAATTTTAAAATCAGCCTTTGAGGTTATTGTACTTGTACCACAAACATAATATAATTCACGAAAAACACCGCCAACAAGTTGACGTTGCAATTCATTCTTATATTCTGAAAAATCTCCATTTTTAATTAATTTTTCATTAAAACGTTCAAGTCCAAGTCTTTCCTCGAATCGTTCAAGATTTACATTTTCTGCGGCAATAACCTCACTTTGCTTTCTCAACCAGTTAAAGTCTATGGTTTTTGTAAATCCTGTACCGTCTAACCACCATTGTAAACAATCTGCTGCCATATTGAAATTTCTTTCTCTGGCTTTTTTAATCATTTCAAGGTAATTCTTTTTTAACATTAAAGCTTTGTCTTTTTCGCTCAGCTGAAGATAGAAGTTTCTAGCTTTTGGACTTCCTTGTTCATTCCAAAAAGGATCTCCAAATAATTTTTTGTACTCTGAAGGATCTAAATTAGTTTTTGATTTAAAAATATCTTCATTCATATTTTATAATTATTTAATTATCTCTCAAATTTGAGATATCCAAATAACTACCATGCCTGAAATAAGATTTAAGAATGTTACTAAAAGTCTAAATATTGTTTTTTGTGTAAATCCGATCGCTCGGATATGCGCAACGAGAGCACGGAAAATCTTTCTGTGTCTATAAAGTAATTAGTTTCGTCAAAATTAGATTTAAGGGTATTAAATTATTGACTTCAAAATGGAATAAATTTTGTTTTTTTACATATAAATTCTCCCCTAAACAAAGAACTATGATAAGAAATTTTTTAATAGCCATTAGCTTTTTATTGTTATTGAGCTGTCAAAATACCACAGTTCCGGCAATGGCAGAGCCGGCTTCTGAAAATATCGAAAAGACTGTACCACAACAAACAATAAAATTAGAAAAGCATCACGATAGTAAGCCAGAAGATAATGAAGTTTATAATGCTTCTGCGGTAGAAACTCTGCCAAAATTCCCGGGAGGTATTGAAAAGTTTTATGCTTTTTTAAAGAAAAATTATGTTATACCACAAGAATTAATGGATGATGAAGCTTCCAGAGGCGGTGTTTTTGCAACTATAAAAATTGAAAAAGACGGCAGTTTGTCTGAAATAAAAATTCTTCGTGATTTTGGTTACGGATCGGGAAAAGAATTAGAAAGGGTTTTAAGATTATCCCCAAACTGGATTCCGGCAATCAAAGAAGGAAATCCAGTACGATGTTTATATAATATTCCGTATTATGTTCAATAATTAATAATAACTGTTGTTTATAATATTGTTTTTGAATTATTGAAACCACTGCTGCAAAGTCTCCCGACTTCTTGCCGTTCCGATATTCTATAATATGATGCTATTACTTTTTGAGACTTCTCTATGCGGGTGCGAAGTCAGGAGATCTTCGCACAGCTTTTCATAAGAACTCTTTGGGGAGCGGGTTTTATTTAGTTCTATAATATATCTATACGAGAGAGGGAGAACAGGGTCTGATAGTGTTTTGATTGCACTTTATCTTGTTTAATAGTGGCTGTTGTTTTTTTTTAAGAGCTAAGTTTTAAGCATAGTGCGATAGAAGTTTTGTTTGAGATTATACAATTTAGGATAATATAGTATTATTTGATGATAATATTGTATTTCTAAAATCGTATGAATTATTGTTTTTTTTGCTTAAAAATTAATTATGAATAATCATATATTTAAAAAGACTTCAAATACTATTTTGATTGCTAATGGCTATCATGCTTTAACATTATGAATGTAATAGAAGAAATAAGTAAATATAAACACTTGAGTTTTTTTATCAAACCAAACAGTGCAAATAAATATAAACCGAAAGATCATGGGAAAAGATGATTTTAATATCGAAGTTTCCCAATTTATTAATTTAAAATCCGCATAAAATGCATTCTAAACTTTTTAAAACCTGTTTCGTTGTGATGATATTTTTTACAGGCAAGGCTACTAGTCAGGAAACCATTACGGTATCTACTGAAAACACAGTTCTAGTACTGCAAACAGATAAAGACAGCTCTTTATTGGCTACCTACCTTGGGAAAAAACTAAAAAATACAGATGAATATGCGGTCATCAATTCGCTGGATAAGTTTAAGGTGGGTAATGATGATTTGTTTAACAAGCGGGAAGCCTACGTAGCATCCGGCTCGCTTAACCTGATGGAACCTGCCCTGTCTGTAACCCACAGCGATGGAAATAAATCCGCCGTGTTGAAGTATGTGAATCACGAAGTAAAAAAAATTGATGATAACCAGACGTTGACTACTATTGTGTTGAACGATGCGAGGTACAAATTCCAGGTTACATTATTTTACAAGGCCTATTATAAAGAAGATGTAATTGAACAATGGTCGGAAATAGAGCATAAGGAAAAGGGTAATGTTGTGCTGAATAAATATGCTTCTGCGAACCTTACACTCCAGGGTAAAAAGTTTTTCCTTAAAAATCATTACAGTGGCTGGGGGCGTGAGATGCTGTCGGAAGAACAACAGTTATTGCATGGCATCCGCACACTTGATTCAAAGCTGGGTACACGCAGCAACCTGTTGCATTCATCCTCCTTCATGATATCGATTAACAAGCCCGCAGGCGAAACAGAAGGTGAAGTAATTGCCGGTTCATTGGAATGGTCTGGTAACTTTAAAATTGATTTTGAAACCTTTGATGAATACTACTTGCGGGTAACAGCGGGTATCAATAATTTTTCATCGAATTACACATTAAAACCATCTGAGAAGTTCACTACACCACGTTTTGTTTACACTTATTCTGATGAAGGTAAGGGCAGGGCAAGCCGTAACTTGCAACGCTGGGCAAGAAACTATCAATTGGCGCAAGGCAGCGGCCAACGCCAAACCATATTAAACAATTGGGAAACCACTTATTTCGATTTCAATGACGAAAAACTGAGCGAGCTCACTAAAGACACAAAGAAACTAGGAGTGGATGTTTTTCTGTTAGACGACGGGTGGTTTGGTAATAAATATCCCCGTAACGGAGCCTCAGCAGGGTTGGGTGACTGGCAGTATAATAAACAAAAACTCAAGAATGGTATCAGCTCTATAGGTAAGGAAGCTACTGCCCATGGCGTAAAGTTTGGCATATGGATAGAACCCGAAATGGTGAATCCTAAAAGCGAATTGTATGAAAAAAATCCTGACTGGATCATCAGGCAACCAGGTATAAAAGAATTTTATATGCGCAATCAACTTGTGCTTGATCTTACTAATCCTGCGGTTCAGGATTTTGTGTACAACACTGTGGAGCAATTGTTTAAAGATGTACCTGAATTGGCGTTCATCAAATGGGATTGTAATTCGCTTATTTATAATGCTCACTCACCATTCTTAAAAAACCAGGATCACTTTTATATTGAATATGTTCGTGGTTTAAACAAAGTATTGGAAAGAGTAAGAGCCAAACATCCAAAAACACCCATGATGCTTTGTGCAGGCGGTGGCTCAAGAGTTGATTATGCTGCCCTGCAGTACTTCACGGAGTTTTGGCCGAGCGATAATACTAATCCGTTTGACAGAATATTTATGCAATGGGAATATTCGTATTATTTTCCTTCTATTGCAGTGGACAATCATGTAACGGATATGGGCAAACAATCCATCAAGTTTAAAACAGATGTTGCCATGATGGGCAAACTGGGTTTCGATATTCGGGTAAATGAATTAGATGCTAAGGATTTACTGTATGCACAAAATGCAGTGAAGCTGTATAATGGAATTAAAGATATCATCTGGCATGGCGATCAATATAGGTTACAAAACCCGGATGATGAAAAAGTGGCATCGATGGCATACGTAAAGGAGACTCAAGAAGAGGTAATTGTGTTCAACTATTATGTAGCCACTACATTCAATACCACCATTGGGTTGCCTATTAAAATGCAGGGACTGGACCCTAAAAAACAATATAGAATTGAAGAAGTAAATCTTTATCCCGAAACACAGTCACCCATTGATAGCTCCAAGATTTATTCGGGAGATTTTCTGATGAAGGTTGGTTTTAATCCTGAAGTCAATGCTAGAAGAACCAGTGTAATCTTGCAGGTGAAGGCTGTGAATTAAGTTAATTTTTATTTGTTTAGTCAAAAAAATAAGCTGCTGTGTGAAGTCAGGAGACCTTCGCACAGCTTTTCATAAGAACTCTTCGGGGAGCGGGGGATTGAAGCAAAAATGTATTTTATCCAATATTTAATAGATTTGAATCTAATCTGACATGCCACGATCGCCTCTACATTTAAACTGTTTTATTATTTAAGTTTTAATTAATTCTAAAAATGTATCATTTTTTTACTTTTTTAAGAGATAATTTTAACTTAGCAGGTGATTCAAGAGAATATGATAGAGTAGGGCCTTGTTATCAAAATTAATTTAAAAAAATGTCTAGGATTTTTAGCTAACATTAATCTTAACGCATTTTATAAAAGGAAATATAATAACATTTAAATAAAAATAAAACTAATATACATGGAACCAATTACTTCATTTACGATTGCAGGTTACGTCAGTTTAAAATTTCTTGATCAATTCACAAAAGAAGAAGGTTACGGTAGAATTAAAAGCTTGTTTTTTCCAAAAAAAAAATATAAAAATCAATTAATAGAAATTATTCTTGAAACGATAACGGAATTCCACCAACAGTATCCAGAAAGAGCAGCCCACTCTAAATTCTATTTTTTTCAATCTCAGGTAATATTTGAGGAATTGAATAAACATGTTTTATTTGCAAAGCAGACCATTAATTATGATAATTTACTTCATAGATTTCAAGAAAATACTAACATTATAGTTCCTACCAATGAAGAATTGGAATTTTTCTACGGGAGATTTACTTCCAAAATAAAAGAAGACCAAAAACTAAAGTCTTTGTTTATTGATGAAAACTATAAAACCAAAATATTTGAAACTGTTGAAAAATTAAATGATATTGAAGTTAAAGTTGATGATATTTACGAAAAGGTTACAGCTATAAATTCTTCATTGAATTTTGCTCCCGATGAAGTGTGGTTTAAAAATCAATGTGAAAAATCAATCCTTGTTCTAGGAAAGCGATATACTCCCGAGCTTAATTTCGTTCTTGAAGTGTCAAAAATTTTTGATGCTCTTGGTCGTACTTCTGATTTTAAAAAATCTATAATTGCTAACGTTGATGAGTTGTTGATTAAAGGAAGAAAAGTATTAGAAAAGAAAGAGGAAGTAAAAGAAAATATTGAATTATTAGAGCAGAAGCTTGATGAAATTTATCAGTTCTACTCTGCAATAGATTTTGAAAATAATGAAGAAATAAGATTTAGCAATTTTATAACTATTTTGGATTCAATTGAAGAAATTGCTCATAAATTAAAAGAGTATTATAGTCAGGAAGAACATAAATTACAAAAGGAAAAAAATGAATTTTCGTATTTTCATAAATATGGAACGGAACTTAGAAATCTTAGAGATTTTGAAAGCAGTATTTATAAATTTAGACATTTCATTGAAGATGATTTATGTGAAACAGCTAATAATCCTTATTTAATTTTAGAAGGCGAGGCAGGGATTGGAAAATCTCATATGCTAGGAGATATAGTGACTAAAAGAGTTAAAAATAATTATGAAAGTATTTTCCTTCTAGGGCAACAGTTTACCACAGAGGACAATCCATGGACTCAAATATTTAACTGGTTGCAGATAAAAAACACAACCTCGGAAGAGTTTTTAAATATCGTTAATGACAGAGCAAAAAAAACAAAAAAGAGAATTATAATTTTTATTGATGCTGTTAATGAAGGAAGGGGTAAGTACATTTGGCCGGAGAACATAAGGAGTTTTATTTCTGAAGTAAAAAAACATGAATACTTAGGTTTGGTTCTAAGCGTTCGCTCTTCCTATAAGGATTTAATATTTCCTAAAGATGATATTACAGAATTATGTCTTATTGAAAATAAGCTAAATGGATTTAGAAATAATGAGTACGATGCTTGTAAATTATTTTTTTCCAATTATGGAATCCAACTGCCTAATATACCTCTTTTACACCCAGAGTTTCACAACCCGTTATTTCTAAAACTTTTTTGTGAGGGTATATCTAAATCAGGTCAAAATAAAATACCTGACGGAGTTCAAGGAATTAGCTCAGTAATTAATTTTTTCATAAAGAATGTGAATGTAGTATTGGCAAGTTTTAAAAGATTTGAATATTCCACTAGTATTAATTTAGTTGATAGATGCGTAGAAGTTATTATACGTTACAAGTTAGATAACGATCTAAGATATGTCAGTTATGAAAAAGCGATAGAAATAATTGAAGAAATTGTTTCAAAATTTGTTACTAAAAAAGGAACTTTTCTGGATGAACTTATTTCGGAAGGAGTTTTTGCCAAAAATCTATTTTGGATTGACAAAGATAATTTTGAAGAAGGAATTTATTTGGCTTATGAAAGGTTTGAAGATCATCTCACGTGTAAATATTTACTGAATACAGATTTAGATTTGGGTACTGAATTTAAAGAAGGAGGAAGCTTTTTTAAATACATAGAAGACGAAAATGCTTTATATTTTAATAAGGGGCTAATTGATGCTTTTTCTATTCAGATTCCTGAAAAGATCAACAAAGAATTTTATGAATTAATCCCTAATTTAAAAGATAGCTATACTATAGCTGAATCATTTGTTGAGAGTCTTCTATGGCGAAAATATGAAACTATAAATGAGAGTTCAAAAGAGTATGTTAATAAGGTTGTGTTTTCCTATGATGAAACTTATAATTTGTTTTGGGAAACAATTATATCGTTAACTTCTGTGCCAGAACATTTTTATAACGCATACTCGCTACATAGTCATTTATCAAGTCACAGTATGGCAGATAGGGATGAAACATGGACGTATCTTTTAAAAGATAAATTCGATGATGATTCTTCTTTTAAAAGACTTATTGATTGGGGATGTAACCAAGAGAATAAACTTCACATCTCAGATGAATCAGTAAAATTAACAAGTATTACATTAGCGTGGTTTCATACTTCCACAAACAGAGAGCTAAGGGACAGCTCTACAAAAGCACTTGTAAACTTATTACAGAATAGAATTGATGTCTTGATTGAGGTTTTAACAAGTTTTGAAAAATGTAATGATCCATCAGTTTATGAAAGACTTTTCGCTGTCGCTTATGGATGTAGTCTGCGAACCAAACAGATAGAAAAACTTGCAGATTTAAGTGAATATATTTATAAAACAATATTCAAAGAAAAAGAGGAAATTTATCCTCACATTTTGCTACGTGATTATGCGAGAGGAGTTATTGAATATGCCTATTACTTAAAGCAGAAACTAACTTTCGATATGATAGATGTAAGACCGCCTTATAAAAGTTATTTCACAGAAACAGTACTGTCAAATGAGGAAATAGATGAATTGTATAAATTTGATTATAATGATCCAGGTTTCAAAAAAATATATTCGTCACAGAATAAGATTTTAAGTTCCATGACAACTGAATATGGAAGAGGTATTGCGGCATATGGTGATTTTGGACGGTATACTTTTCAAAGTGCATTGGGGACTTGGGATGTAAACCCAAATGAATTAAGTAATATTGCAGTTGACTGGATTTTTAAAAAGTATGGGTATGATGTCGAAAAACACGGAAAGTATGACAACAGTTTAGGATACAATGGAAGAAAAGCAGCAACAGTTGAAAGGATTGGCAAAAAGTACCAATGGCTGGCATTGTACGAAATTACGGCGAGAGTATCTGATAACTTTAAAAAATATGAAAGATGGGCAAATGATGGAAAGGAAGAACCGTATCAAGGCCCCTGGAATCCTTATATAAGAGATATTGATCCTACAATTTTAATAAAAAATACTGCAACTTACCAAGAAGATGATAAAAAAGATTATTGGTGGAATAGTAAAGATAGGTTTAATTGGGATTGTTCTTTGGAAGACTGGGTCAAGAAAGCTGACAATCTTCCAGTCATTGAAAATCTGATTAATATAAATGATAATGATGGTAGTGAGTGGCTTGTTTTAGAAGGACATGCTGGGTGGGCAGAAGTAAAAAAAATAGGCGAAGAAAAATGGGATAATCAACATAAGAGAATGTGGTGTCAAGTTAGAAGCTATATTGTAGAAGAAAAGGATTTTGATAATTTTACTAGTTGGTCATTAAATCAGGATTTTATGGGTAAATGGATGCCTGAAAATAGAGAAAAATACGAAGTTTTTAGCCGAGAATATTATTGGTCACAAGCTTATAAAGATATCTGTTATGGATTGGATTATGAGGATCAGAAATGGGACGTAGAAGACAGAAAAACAGGCAGATTTATTTCCTCAGTGCTCATACCAGTAGAGACGTATATGTGGGAAGAAGAATTTGATAAATCTAAAGATGAAACTATTAGTTTTATGAAACCAAGTTTAGGTATTTTTAATGGATTGAAACTACAATATTCCGATAAAGAAGGAGAATATCTCAATTTGAATGGTGATTTAACTTGTTTTGATACAAGCGTTAATAATAACTCGAATCCTTATTTTTTAATTAGAAAAGAGCTGTTTTTACAGTATTTGAAGGAGAATAATTTAAAGATTGTATGGACTATTCTTGGTGAAAAACAAGTGTCAGGCGGAGCTACATTTGGAAAAGAATACCTTGGAACGTTAGGATTTAGCGGTACCTATTACATAAAGGAAAATTCGATAACAGGAGTTTTAAATACAAGGCAGAGGTAACTTAATTAATGTAATATTTTTTGTAGTTAAATTAAATAAATACTGTCAAAACAAAATAAAAAAGAGACTCTAAAGTCTCTTTTTTAAATTAATATATCTTCTATAAATGATTATATATCGAATAATTTTTCAAGCCTAACGATCATTTCGTCTTTCTGTTCCAACATAGGCTGTACAAAGCAATTTTTTCTTCATTAAGTTGGATCAAAATTTCGATCGGATTAACATTAAATGTTACACTACGACCTGTATTTAAGAAAGATCTGTTATCAAACTCCTGTCATTTCCCAGATTATAAGCCACTGCTTCTTGTTTTATGTGAAGCATTTCTCTGAAGCGTTTTACGTTTCTTCCCTGATGTATTTTCTGTTCTATAATGAATATTAATTTTTCTGAAGCTTCAAATTCCAAACCATTTTCTGCAGGATTTGAAGAAATACACTGCATCCTTAACACTTAAAAAAGAGATTCTTAATATAGAATTCATTTTAAAAGTTCAATATTACCATTAATGTATAATATGTATATTTTCTTATTAAAATTTGTATTTTATGAGAAAAAAGTTTTAATTTTAAAGGAAATAAGGAATAAGATTAACCCAAATCTTACAATATTAACTTAAAACCTAAAAATTATGCAAGAAGCAAAATTAAAAACTGTAAAAAAAACCAGGCACGGTTATGCATTCAACACGCGCGGAAGACTCGCTTATGATCTGGGATGGTTACTCGATTGGAACATAAATCAATTTGAGGGAGGTAAATTTTTTACGACAATAGTAAGTTCCGGTTTAGATAAATATCCACAAGATGAACAAGGTGGTCCTCACACCAGACCTGTACCTCCGGATAATTATATAAATAGTGGAGGCTGGACAAACGAATCTGGATCTGATTGGGACATCGTAAATTGTACCGACCGTGAGTTGCAAGCAAAAAAAGGGCAAGTATGGCCAAAAACAAAAGTTAATTCGGGTCAAAATTTTAGAATGAGATGGAGTTATAATGCTCCTCATGCCACCAGAGGATATAATCACTGGATTACTAAAGATGGCTGGAATCCTGATGAAAGAATAACTAGAGATCAGCTTGAGCCTGTACCGTTTAATATGCATCATTATGCAACTCCACTTCCATATGGAGCAGCACCAACCGAAACCAGTGTAGTACTTCCTCAAAAAAAAGGGCATCATGTAATGATAGTAGCATGGATTGTCTCTGACACTGCTCATGCATTTTATCAAACATTTGATCTTGATTTTGATGATTCCGAAAATCCAGAACCTGCACCTATAGTAAATATTACACCTAATGAAGTAGAGGTAGAAAAAGGAAACACAGCCTTTTTTAGTTGTTCTGCAGAGGGAGAAGCTCCATTTACTTATTTATGGAACTTGCCTTCAGGATTAGGTTCTAGTGGCAATAGTCTTGATAAAGAGAATGTAACCTATACTACAGATAATGTGGTAGGTAATAAAAGATTTGATATTACGTGTAAGGTGACTGATAAAAATGGTAAAACTACCGAAGCTTATGCTGATTTAATAGTAAAAGATAGTTCAGTTCCGTCATTACCAACATTAGAGATTATGCCTGCTTTGCTGACTGTAAAAAAAGGTGTCGATGCTAAATTTAATGCAATGGTTTCAGACGGGGAGGGGCCATTTACTTATAAATGGAATTTACCTGATCCCTTGACATCTCCAGATATTGATCACAATATGTTTCATATCACTTATGTAACAGCTAATGTGGAAAATCATAGAGTATTTGATATTACATGTACAGTTACAGACAGTAAAAATCAGACAGCCACTGCTGTTGCAAAATTGACTGTATTACAAGATGACCCAGAACCGGGGAAATGTGTTGATGATACTGCAGGTGATTATCCGGTTTGGAACTCTACTATAGCTTATCCTGGAGAAAGAACCCATAAGGTAAGTTATAAAGGCTTAGTATGGGAAAACAAACATTATATTAATCCCGGAGAACTACAACCAGATATAAATGATGGCTGGAAGTTGATTAGTAATATAGCGACGATCTGGAATAATATAAGAAGTTATGAAACCAACAGTTATGTTAATCATAATCATTCTCAATGGAAAGCCAGTTATCAAGCTGAGCCAGGTAACGAACCTGGTAGTTCTACAGGCTCTATGTGGCAAAATCTTGGTTCAGAAGCATGTGAACCAAAATCATAAGACTACCTAAATTAATGATATTGCAATAAAGCCGACTCTTAAACAGAGTCGGCTTTTTTTGAAATTTTAATTAATCCCGTATTGAATATTATAAAACTAATTTTCCCGCAGCCTTTTTCCAATTAAGCCACGACACTATTAATTCTTTTTGAAGTTGATTATAGGCTAGTTCCAGATTTTGCAATTGAATCTCTTTATCATTTAGTTCATTAAACGATATTTGGTCAAACTTATATCGCTCCTGATAAACCAGTACCATTTCGGAAGTGAGTTTACTATTTTCACGTACCGTTTTTAACTGTTGCAAGACGTTATTATACGTAGCACTAGCATTCAGGGCATTGTATTTGTTTTTATTAACATCCTCAACAATTCGATTATTATTTTGCTCTTGCTGGAATTTTAATTGATCTATTCTTTTTGCCGTATTCTCTCCAAAAAAAATAGGTAACTTTAATGAGATACCAATATAACTATTCCCATACCAACTGTCTTGCTGAAAAGGGTTCATGTTTTCTGTGAACTGATCTGTTCCTAAATAACCATTGGCACTAATCATGGGACTATGTTTGGCTCTTTCGAGTTTCTTTTTATTCTCTAGTACTTCATTTTGTGTTTTCAAAATTTCGATCTGAGGCAAAGCCAGAATTAGATTTTCATCAAGATCAGTAATGTTTTCATTCATATTATACTTCTCTAATATCATTGAAGAAGCTAGGGAAGATTCATTTCCTGTAACATACAAAATATACTGTTTTAGAACCAATGCGTTATTTGTTGCATTAAGATATTTTTGTACAGCATTATTATGCGTTATTTTGGCGTCATTTACATCAACTTTTAAAACTCTTTTATTATTATATTTTTGGGTTATAGTTTTCAGGCTTAATGCTGTACGAGTGGTATCACCAATAGCTTCTTTTACTTGTTCCTCTGTTACCAATATATTAAAATACACTTTTGAAACTTCATAAGTAAGTTCCAATCTTGCTTCTTTTTCACTTAAATTGGCTAGTTTCTCGTGTAACTTAGACTCTGCAATTAATTTTGAAATGGAGATATCCAGTAAAGGTTGTTGCAGCAAAATACCTGCATTTTGAGAATAATTAGCGCCTAATTTTATCGGAATCATATCACTTGAAGAAGCCCCAGAGTTAAATGCGCTTGCAGGTAAAACATTTGTAGCAATAATTGGATTATACTGATAATTGTAATTCAGCGATACTCGGGGTAAATATTTTGCATTTAACTCTTTTGTCTTTAATTGATTGATTTTATATTCAGTTTCCAACGAAGCCAATAATTTTCGATTCTTTTGTGCTTCTTCAATTGCTTTATTTAATGACCATACTACACTTTGCGCATTCATTTTTGAAATGCCTATGAGTATAAGACATCCTATAAAGAAGATATTAATTGAATTGTTTTTTGTCATAATAACTTTTTTAGCCTCTAAATACTGAAGCAGGTTCTACATTTTTTATTCTTCTAATAGCAAACACAGCCCCAAATAGCGAAATAGAAAAAGTGACCATTAGGATGGAGAAGAGTATTATTGGGCTAAAATCGATTACTATTCCCGATTGATACATGCCTTTTTTAAAACCCATTAAGAAAACCAGAGCAATTAGAAAGCCAACAACAGCAAACAAAGTAGCTTGAGTAAGTATTAACTTTCGGATGTACGAATCGGTAGCGCCAATTGCTTTTAAAGTTCCATAATCTTTAATCCTGTCAAGTGCCGACGAATACATTGTGAGACCAATAATAAAAAAACCGGCAATGATAGCAAATCCCACCAAAGATCCTGTGCTGGCACCTAAGCCAGTAGAAGCCAAAACACTTTTTATAGTAGAGGAACTCAGGGATGATGTACGCCAAGCTCTTACTCCATAAATAGAATTATTGATTTGATTTACAACATGATTCACATCTTCGCCTTCTTTTACATTGACCATTAAGGCACTTATATTAGTGGAAGAAATATTACCATAATATCTTGCCCTATCTATTGAGGTGTACATTAAATAACCACCCCAACCTCGTATTCCTTTAGTTTGTAACATAATAACGGCTCTTTTTCCGTTAATTTCAAAATAGGTTCCAACATTTGATGAACCTCCAAAATTGCTCCGATCAAAGTAATCTGCAGAGACACCCGCTTCTTGTAATAAATCTGGAAGTTTTCCTTCTATTATTTTAGTGCTGTCAGGACCTGCTTTAAAATAAGGGTATTCGCTGCCTATAATGTTTACGACAGCACTGGTTCCTCCAGAAAATTTAGCTTTCCCATTTGTCATAACAATAGGAAATGCTTCTTTAACACCTGGCAGGCTCTTAATCTCTTTTTCTTTTCTCGAGTCAATCAGGCTAAGTTGGTTGGCATCTGTCGTCTTATTATCAACAACCCAAATGTCTGATGTTGTATTTTTTACCAACACACTCATTAGTCCTGTCAAAAAATTAAATGTGCCGATTTGCTGACCAATAAGAAAGGTACTTATTACTATTCCGACAACTACTCCTATACTTTTTGTTTTATCAAAGTGGATAAACTTCCAAGCTATTTTAATAATAGAATTCATCTTTAGAGGCTATTTGTTTATAATGGAACATTGTATTTACATATCCAGATTGGTATTTGCAACCAATTTGAAGGTATATCTAATTCCATTCTTGTTTGTTTATCTTACTTATTTGATGTTTGAATAACACATTCAATTCGGGAATTAATTAAATACTTTGTTTGGTTTGCCAATAGAATTTTTATTTCCCGAACTCTTCTGTCTTCCTGATCGCCAGCCTTTTCAGAAAAAAGCGATTTGCGCTTAAGTGCCGAAGAAGTAAAAACTACAACACCAGAACCGATAGTTTTATTGGAACCAATTTGGCGGATAATAGCCTTTTGCCCTTTTTTAATTTTGTCTGCAAACAGCTCATCAATTTCGCAAGTAGCAACCAATTTGCTTTTTGGAATAAAATCTGCAAATGATTGATTTGGTGATAGTGCAGCACCTTTAGTAGCATTCATTGTCAAAATTTGTCCATCGCTTAGTGCTTTTACCAAATACTGTTGCAATTCCTTATTTGAAACTTTCAACTCTTGTTTAATTTCCTGAAGTTGTGAATTTGCTATCAAAACCCGCGCTTGTAATTGTTCTACATTCGTTTGAAAAATTTTGGTTTCTGTTTCCAGATTATCAAAATTTTGTTTTGTTTCGGCTCCTTCTTTAAGTAAGTTTCTCAATCGCTCCAACTCAATTTGTTTATTGGATAAATTTATTTTCTGTTCTCTTAAGTTTAGTTGTGCAACATTAATTTCGATTCTTTGTGTTTCAATTCTACTCTTAATTTGGTCTTTTTTGGCATCCTGAACAGCATGATCCAATTCAATAATTAGATCCCCTTTAATAACCACATCATTTTCTTTCTTATGGATAGCTACAACAATGCCTCCCACTTCTGTCGCTAATGAGGATAGTTTCTCGTCAGGTTCTATGCGACCAAGCCCTACAATACCCGATAGAGGAACTTCCTTGTGATCTGATACCTGATTTGATATCTTTTCTTCTTTCTTACTACAACTGCAAAAAAACAGAGCTATTAGATAAATTAAAATATATTTCATTCTTTATAATATTGGTTTAATGATTTTCAATAAATGCTAGATTTTCATTCTCGGTTGCAATCCCATTATCTACATAAATAATTCTGTCAGCAAATTGTTTAAGGCGCATATCGTGTGTAACAACAATAACACTCTTACCATTTTGGGCAAGTGCTTTTAACTCATTCATTACCAAACCAACGCTCTTAACATCTAATGCAGCCGTTGGTTCATCACAAAGCATTATTGGCGGATTGGTTACCAGGGCTCGTGCAATTGCAACTCTTTGCTGCTGACCACCACTTAGCATTTTGGGTAAGTTTTTCATTCGATCTTTCATCCCGACTAATTCCAATGCTTTCTCTGCTTTTTTCTTTGCTTCAGTATCACTTAAATTCATAAGTTGTAGCGGCATCATAACGTTTTCTAAAGAATTAAGCGGAGCCAAAAGGTTAAAGCCTTGAAATACGAATCCTATTTTATTTAACCTCAAAATCGATAATTCTTTGGCCGAAAGTGTATTTACTTGTTGACCATCTATAAAAACATCTCCTTTTGTGGGGTAGATAACACAACCTAACAGGGAGAGCAAAGTAGTTTTTCCTGAACCCGAAGGACCTACTATCAATGTAAGTTCTCTGGTTTTAAATTGAACAGTTGTAGGTTGTAAGGCTGTAATTAATGTATCGCCCGTTTGATATTCCTTGCAGGCACCTTTTATTTCTGCAATAATTCTATTTTTAAAAGTTGCCTCTTCCATAATTTGATATCATAATTTAAGTTTTCTTAATTGAGGTCAATTGTAATTGTAGAATCATTATTTAAAACATAAATTGAGCAATCACTAAATGTTGGCGCTCCACCATCAGGCTTAAAATTAGTGCTGTTTCCTACGGGCTCTTTAGGAATTCCTAACCAGTTGCTATTAAGATTGCCGTTATTATCTAAATCCTGAAAAACGGTAATAGCATAAGTTCCTCTTGGCAAATCGATTTGAAATTTTATAGTTCCCTGATTTGCCTTTTGAACCTTGGTAAAGTAAGCGGTTTTAAGAAAGTTTTCTTTTTTGTTGTAAACATTCAATACGACACTGCCTTTTCCTTTTTGAACATTGGTCACATCAACATTCATTTTTAATTGTTGCGCATTAGTAAAATACGACACTCCTAATAGTAGAATACTAAGAATTAATTTCATCATTTTTCCTTTTTTTTATTTATTGTTATTGATTTTTATTTTGCAATTATTTTCCAAAACGGTAGGTTAGCATCATCTTTACATAAGGCATTTCTTTTGCTTTATAGTTGCTAATGGTATCATTATTAGAATTATATAAAGTGTATTTGTTTGCAAATCCGAGACCTCCTTGTAGTTGAAGCCAAAAACCATCAAAAAGACGTTGATTAATTTGTAAGCCTCCGTGAATAGCCGAGAACTGAGCATAATCAATCTCCAGGTTCTCATCATTCTTGTAATTTTGTAAGTTGTGAAGTGTCCAGTCTATTGATCCTGCTACACCAATTTGTGTGTTATTGCCGAGATTTCGAAAAATATTAACTCTTGGCCAGTATAGCTGTGCAAACCACTTACCGTTGTTACTTTTATAATCGACAGATACGGCAGGTGTTATCAGAAATTTTCCAAAAGCATACATGATATGAGGACCAATCCCGATTTCGAGATTTGATTTTTCTCCGAATTTTCTTGAGACTCCAAAAATCCCATCATATACCATATCATTCATCGAAAAGGAGCTTTTAAAATCTGAAGCAATAGTTGGTATTAAAACTCCAAAAACTGCCCATCGTTTTCCAAAAGGATGCCGCACTACAATAGTTGGTTTTATCTCTTGTATTTTTGTGATGTAATTCGGACTAACTTCAATTTTCTTATCGAATGTAAAGTCTAAAATACGGTAGTTGACTGTTCCAAGAATACGAGTTTTTCCAATTTTAAAAGATGGTATTGGCAACCAAAAATCGTACGTATTATATTTGAATTTGTTCCCATAATACGGATCTGCCGAAGATAAATTCTTAAAGCTGCTTTTTCCATTAATAGTAACGCCAATCCCTGCGCCATCAGTTATTAATTGAGCATAAAATTTATTAGGAAGGCAAATAAACAAGGTTAATAAAACCAATGATAGCACTTTTTTCAAAATAACATTTATTAAATTTAAACACACGAGCTGCATTAGCCCTCTAAGATTTTCTTAAGACAAAGGTGTGGTTAAAACAATAATTGTTGCTAGGATTTAGCTTGCCTTTATTCGGACAAATCGTGCCTAAGTGAACTTCGATACTGTGAAGGAGTTGTACCAGTTATTTTTTTGAAAAGTCGTCCAAAATACGAAGGGTCTTCATAATTCAATTCAAAAGCAATTTCGGAGATATCTTTAGTCAAATCTTGTAAAAGAATTTGGCTTTGCAGGATACTAACGTTGTTAATCCATTCTTTTGGGGCTATTCCGGTGGTTTGCTTAATGCATCTATTGAGATAATTTACAGAAATTTTTAATTTATCTGCATAAAAGGATACCGATTTATCCTGGCTATGGAATTTATAAACCAACTCTTTAAAAGAAAAAGTGATTTCATTACCACGATGTACGGTTTTATTAAGTTCTTTATTTGAAGAAATTATTTTTTGAAAGGCTGCTTGCATAAGCGAATAACAAATTTCAATATTGGAATTTTCATTTCGAAATTCCTGACCTAATAAGCAAAATAAAGAATTAAGCCATATACTAGTTTCTTTGGGTAGTTTAATAACCGAATTAGTGGCAAAAATCTGTATCAACTCTTGTTTAGACAAAATATGATTGAGGACGCTTTCTTCAAATAAAATAAAATGACCCGTAATTACCAGATCAATTTCTTTCATTGCTGTAATATGGCCTTGTTTTATAAACAAAACATCATTTTCTGTTAATGATATTACCTCATTATCTACTTGCTGTTTTGCATTACCCTTAGTAACATGGACCATAAAATTATAATCAGGTCTAAAAAGGGGAGTTGGAATTTGTATATACTCTGTTGTTGTATTCAGATCATATATCTGTAAAGGAGTTTTTAAAAAATCAAACTCTAAAGAAGCATCAGACATAAATTCTCTTGGAAATTCCTCTGATGAAATAATTTTGATAGTCTTCTCCATGCTACAAACTTAATTATTTTTTTATTGGAATGATATGATTTATTTGATTGAAGGTTGAGTAGGGGAGCTCATGTTGTGAGCCTTACGAGATAATTTATAAACTATTTCCTTTAAGATTTGAAGAAATGAGTGAATTGATCTCAACCAAGAAATAAAATTAATTAAATATTCACATCATAATTTAGTGCGTATTTTATATAACTTCCTGAGATATTTTTGTAAGAGTATTTTTTAGTCTCACTAATTGATTCACTCTCCAAATTAAAAATATGGTGCAAAGCGTTATTGCGGCAAATACATATCCTAGTATATCATAGTTTTCCAGCGGCGATTGTTTAGTATCCTGATGTACAATAAAACCAGCACAGACAGCAGCAATCCCTCCAGCAATTTGTTGCAATGAAGAAGTTACAGACATATAGGCACCGCGATCTTTTATTTCTGGAATGGCTGTATTTAGAGTAGAAGCTGGTATCATTCGGCTCATTATTGCCATATACAATACTATAGTTATTGCTACGATTTCCCATAATGCTATGGGATTTAAATTGGTGTAAATTATAACCATAATTATTGAGAGAAGAGATGCTATTGTAAATAGCTTGAATTTATTAAATTTATCACTTAATTTTCCAATCAACGGCATTATTATAAGTATTGAAAGTCCTATAAGGAAAAATATCATAGGTAACTGCAGTTGACTAATATGTAAATTATTAACCATAAAAGCGGTTCCAAAGGGTTGGAGCATAAAAGCGCCAATAGACAAAAGCGCAATGGCAGTAAAACCTATCCTATATTCTTTATTGTTTAATGTGCCCCAAAGATGGAGAAAAGGATTCTTACTGGATTGGAATTCTAGATGTTTGTTTATGGACTGCATTTGAGTGACAATCGCAATAAGGATTAAAATACCTATACCTGCAATCATAATAAAGGACGAATGCCATCCCCAATTATTGGCAAAATAAACACCTACCGGTATTCCTAAAATCAGGCTTGCAGCAAATGCCATTTGAATATAGGCCATAACACGTCCTCTTTGATTAATCAAAAATAAATCAGCTACTATGGCAAGGGAAATGGATCCGATTACACCGCCAAAGAGTCCTGTAACAATCCTTGCTATAAGGAGCATTAAGTAACTGGAAGAGATAGCACAGAAAATAGTACCAATAATAAATCCGGTATAGAAGAAAATTAAAATCTTTTTTCTATCAAATTTATCTGCAAATCCTGCAGCCAGTAATCCTGATATTCCCGCACTAAAAGCATAAGCTGAAACTACAAAGCCAAAACTAGATGTAGTCATATCAAGGTTTTTAATCAGCATATCCCCGAGAGGAGAAATAACAATAAAATCTAATGTGACCGTAAATTGTAAAAGGAATAATATAACAATTATAATTTTTTGGTAAGGAGTAAAAGATGTACTCTCAACTATTGATTTTTTCATTTATAGATGTGTATAAAATGATGTTTTTTTCTCTTTATTTTTTAAAGATATGGAGGTTCTATTAAAATAGGATATTTCTTTGCATCTAAAATCATTTTATCTGATTGATAAATGACCATAAATTATCTTTTTATGCTGACTATTTAGAGATTAATATTAGCTTATAGATTTTTTCCCAAGACCTTATTCATTACATATCGGAATCTTAAATACAGTAAGACAGACGATGTTAACAAGCCAAGAGTCAGACCATACCAGATTCCATTTACACCTAAATTGAAGTGCATACCTAAAACATAGGCTGCAGGCAGACCAATAATCCAATAGGCAACAAAGGTTATAAAAGTGGGAATGTTTACATCTCCCATTCCTCTTAGTGTTCCTAGTCCAACTACCTGTGTACCATCAAAGAGCTGGAATATTGCAGCAATTATTAATAATTGCGCAGCCAGCGCTACAACATTTACGTCATTTGTTATTAAGTAAGGTAAATATTGATTAAATATTGTAAAAATTACAGCAAAGAACATCATGAAAATGATAACTAAATGATAGGATGCATAAGCAAACTTTTGAAGTCTTTTGTAATTTTTATTTCCGAAACTATTTCCGACTTTAATAGTTGCAGCCGATGCAATTCCTCCTGCCATCATGTAGGTCATTGCGGCAAGTGTTATTGCTGTTTGATGGGCAGCTTGTTCAATTGCGCCTATATGACCCGCCATTAAAGCAGCAACTGCAAATACTCCAATTTCGAACACATACTGCATGGCAACAGGTAATCCTATTTTTACCACTTTTGCAATTTTTGAAAAATCAATAAACTTAACGGAGAAATGGTGCAGGTAAATTCTAAAATTTTCTGAGCGAAGTACATACCACATCATAACTAGCATCATTAAAATCCTATCTATCAATGTTGCAATTCCAACTCCTTTAACTCCCATTGGCTCGATACCAAACATTCCCTTTACCAGAATTACTGCGATAATTACGTTGAGCACATTTCCCCATATCGTTATGGACATTGCTTGTTTTGTAAAGCCCAGTCCTTCTGCAAACTGTTTGAAAGTTTGAAATATCATTAAGGGTATAATAGATAAACTTAAAATAAGTAAATAAGGTTTTGCTGTTTCGACTACCTGAGGATCCTGATCTGCATGCTGCATGGCAAACATAGAACCATAGTACACTACTAAAAAAAGAAAAATTGAAGACGCGACATTAAGCCATAAACTGTTTGACAGAAGCTCGGCACATTCCTTAAAATTTGATTTTCCATTTTCTTGTGCAATCAAAGGTGTTAAGCCGTAGGCAACTCCTAATCCTATGACTAAAACTACCATGAAAACAGAATGAACCAGCGAGACTGCTGCCAATGATATAGTTCCTGCATAATGCCCAATAATAACTGTATCGAGAGTCTGCACCAGGGTATGCCCCAGCTGAGAAATTACAACAGGTCCTGCAAGCGTTATTGTACTTTGGTAATATATCTTATTGGATTTGTATTTTTTGATCATATTGAAAAATTAATTGCCTTGAGGCAGATTTAAATGTATTGAAATTGCCATGCTGTAAACTTTCATTTAAAGTATAGTAATTCTTTTGTTGTAAATTTATCTTATTCTGTAATACCCTTATAAAATGTTATGAAAATATACCATTTTGGTAATCTGAGAGGAACTGACTGCTGGTTATTCCTGTCTGTGTTTTAAAAAATCGCATCATATGTCCAGGTTCAGAAAAATGAAGATCATAAGCAATCTCAGCAATAGTCTTTCCGGAATGTATCAGGTCATTCTTTATCTCAAAAAGCAGTCTTTGTTTTATGAGCTCTGTCGCGGTTACATTAAACTGCTTTTTCACACAAGTGTTTATTGTAATCCTGCTCACATTTAATAAATCGGCATAGTAGTCAATTCGCTGCTTCTGCCTAATATGTATTTCCAATAACTGTTTAAATTGGTATGCAAAATTATTTTCGGCCCTATCAATTGAAAGATTATTTGCATTAGCATATATTCTGTTAAACTTCAAAAGTAGGTAATAAGTAAGAGATCGTATAATATGAATACTATCTGTTTTGCTATTAACAAGTTCGTATTTGATTTCCATAAGCTGACCAAGTGCTTTTTGAAGCTCTTCCTTTTCAATACTAATATTTAAAGGATAATTCAATTGATAGAAATACAAAAGGCGATATGTAAAGAATTTGTCTGAGAAAAAATCATTAAGAAAATTTTCCTGAAAAACCAGAACAGTATAATCCAATCCCTCTTTCTCTAAAGTCCATTGCCTTTTTTGAAAGGGAGAAATAAAAACAATTGTATTGTCCCTTATATCGATCTTCTGCTGATTTAAAATCAGAGATCCTTTGGCAGTCTTAAAAAGCAATATTTCAAAAAAATCAGTATTGTAAGTATCGCGCTCTAGATATCTTTCGCTCAGCATATCGCCGTGCAATACATTTAGAAGCACTTCAACACCACATTCTGTTTTATGAAATTTGACCGTTTTCATTTTTTTAATTAGTTAATGTATTGGAATCTGTTCCTTATTACTTTCTTTAAGAGGTGCTTAAATATTATAATTAACCCGTTGGGCGCAATTAATCTTAACACATAGAAACATAGGTATTGTACGCACAAAAAAGGCGTTTCACTTGTTTTAAATGCATCCCGTCCCGATGCTTCGGGATCGGGACTAGCTATGTGAAA